>JBEIFE010000125.1:0-5750 GCA_040382575.1 Candidatus Sericytochromatia bacterium | reverse complement strand
GGACCGGCTTCAACGCGCGGATGACCGCACGGTGCCGAACCTCGGGCGGAATTGACCTCATTTGGAAGGGATCGGATCGAGGCGCAAGCTCCGGGAGATTCCGTGCTGATCGAGGTATCAGCCTATGGTGATGGGATCCCGGGTGATGGGATCCCGTCGGCGTGACCCGCGAACCCGATCACGGAACGACCTTCACGATCCGAATCCCGGTCTGAAGGCGATCCCTTCCAGGACGTCCCCTGCCACCAGAGAAACCCACGGCCGGATCAGGCTGTGCAAAACCTGGACAAAGTCGGACACAACCTTTCGAGATGACGGGACAGTTGTCACGCCTGGCGTCGGGATTCGCCAGGATCACCTGATGACGAGCATTCCCAGTTGTGTCAACCCCTCACCATCAGATGCTGAGCCCCGTTGACGCGCCAGGGGGGACGATTCAACGGCACATCCGCTTCTGGAGTACCTCTTCATCCGACCTGAACAAAGCGACGGAACAGCGGACGCCCCCCGTCAGACGGGTTGACAATTCGTATACACCCTTGTTAGCTTGACATGACAAACGTGTTGAGACGCGAGACGGTTCAACCCGGCGTCAACGAGCAGGAGGGGTGGACATGATTTTGACAACCTCGGCCTCATCCGAGCAGCGCCAAGATCGCCTCGCGGTTTCACCCATCAGCAGGCAGGTCGCCAATATTTCACTTGCAGCCTTTGTATTCGGCCTGATCTCGCAGCCCGTCTACCCGCTGATGGGACGAGCCGATCTCGTTTTCGAAAGTCTGGCCATACCCTTCCTGTTTTTACTTCCCTTGTCTACGGCCTGGGCGGGCAAAAACGATCTGGCCAGGCACTTGCTTTTCGCCGTTTCACTCCTTTCCACGGTCTTCTTCACGACCCGCATCGGTGTGGCCACGAATCTACATGTGGCCTGTCTCGCCGTTGCCCTGATGGCCCACGTGCTGTTCGATGTCACCCGCGAATCGACCCAGGTTCGCTCCTGGTCGATCTTGTCAGGTCTGGGTTTCGTCGGCTGCGAATTCACGCACCTGATGGCCTCATCTCTGAGCCCCACGGACGTGAGCATGGCGCTCTTCCGGATGAGCGTGCCGTTGCTCTGCCTCGGACTCGTGATGTGGAGCCTCGACAATCTGGCCTCGCGTCTGCTGAGCCGGACACAGGCCCTCCAGTCCTCGCACGATCACATCCAGGCGCTCAGCCGCGAAAAGGAAGCGCTGTTCTCGACCCTGGGCCACGAACTGCGGACTCCGCTCACGGCCATTCATGGCGTCGTGGCCAGCCTCCAGGACGGCATCGGGGGAGAACTGTCCGTGGAGCAGCACGAACTCGTGGGAATTCTGGAGCATCAGTCCGATCGCATGAGACGTTACCTGTCCGACGTACTCGACCTGATGCGCATGGAAAGCACGTCCACGAGCTGGTTCCGTGAAGAGATCATCCTGTCGGAGCTGCTCGGAGAAGCCTGTGCTGACTTCCGGCCAGTCTTCGAGCAGGCAGGAATCCAGCTCGACCTCTCTTGCCCTGACGGTGAAGTATGGATCATGGGCGATCGGGATCGCCTCATCCAGGTGATGGTCAACCTCCTGTCGAACGCGCTCAAGGACACCCCTTCCGGAGGCCATGTCCAGATCTCCCTTCGCCACGAGGGCTCGGAGGTCCGGCTGGAAGTCTCGGATTCGGGTGTCGGCATGTCCGAGGCGGATCAGGCACGCCTGTTCACCCGCTTCTTCACCGGATCCAATCGACCGGTTCGGCCAGGGGAAAGCACGGGACTGGGGCTCGTGATCTGCAAGGAAATCGTCGAACAGGGGCACGGCGGTTCGATTTCGGTCTCCAGCCAGGAAAACCGGGGGACGACGTTCGCCATCGGTCTCCAGTCGATTCCCTCACCCGCCGAGATCTTCGCACGTGTCCCCAGGGTCGGTATTCCCTCGGCGATCGCCAGCTAATCTGGCCGCAATGCCGCTACAGCGGACTTATCGGGGAACCGCTGTTCAGCTCGTTGGATTGGAGATCGGGCCAACGAGCTCGTAAATCGCCACGGGATGCTCTTTACCCTTGACTCGGATGGGATCCAGAACCCTGAATTCAAACGCCTTGCGGGTCATCTCGTAGGTTTCGACCGCCGCCAGGACCCCACCGATCGGGGCATTGGCCTCCATCCGCTGGGCCAGGTTGACCGTATCCCCGAGGACCGTGAAGTCCCGCTTCTGGGATCCACCGATCTCACCAGCCGCCACGATGCCCGTATTGATACCGCATCGGACCTGCAAAAGGATACCGATGCGGCTCTCCACGGAAGCAGCGAAGTCCCTGGCGGCCCCCAGGATGGCCCACGCGGCCGAAACGGCCCTGATGGCATCATCCGGTTTCTCGATGGGAACTCCGAAGAGGGACATGACGACGCTATCCCCGATGTACTTGTCGACGACGCCCCGGTAACGGTAAACCTGCTCCGTGAGGACCGCGAAAAACTGGTTGGCCACGTCACTGATGGTCTCGGGATCGAGACGCTCCGCGAGCGAACTGAGCCCCACGATCTCGGTGAACATGACCGTGACGAGCCGCCGTTCGGATGAGCGCCCGCCCTCTCGTCCCGCATCCCCTGCTTCGACGGACTTCCCGCATTGCACGCAATAACGGGCATGCAGGAGAATCGGCGCGTCACAAGACCGGCACTCGGTCGACAACAAGCCATGACCGCACTGGCGACAAAACCGGTCCGAGACCTCCGCGGATGTCTGGCAGATCGGGCACGCCAGATGCACGGCTGGTAGCTGCTCGGGATCCGAAACCAGGGGGTCGTTCACGCTTCAGGCTCTATCGTCACCGTGAGGCCCATCGCCTCGAGGGAATCCCGGTAGTCCGCCAGGCGCTCGCGTCCCCCGCGGACGATGATGGCACGACCTTGAAGGTGCGCCGTCAGGGCGATCTCGTGCGCATGCTCCTGTGACTTGACCTCGGGAACCAGGCGCACCAGGACCGAGACGACGTGATCGAATGAATGCACATCATCGTTCCAGAGCAGCGCACGGTACGGGGTCTCGAGCGAGATATCCTGCCGTCCGAGCCAGGACGGAATGGTATCGGGGATCGAGAAGGGGGCATCCAGGATGGCGGGCATGGATTCTCCTCGGCAAGCCAGGGACATGTCGGGCCTATTGTTCCCCGAACAGCCCTCATGCTACCGAGAAGTGATTCATCTCTTCAAGCAGCCTGGCAGTCCCGGGTCCTCAAACAGCTCGCGAGTCCCAGAAAGGCTGACAGCCGCTCCAGAGGCGCCCAGAACCCGAGATACCGCAAATCGGCAGCGTCGAGGTGACGTTCGACGATCTGGAATAGACGCGCAACCTGGGCCTGCCATGTTTCGAGCACCCATTGTTCGACCATGCCCGCTCCTCCATCCCCCGGTACCCATGTCTCCGAGACGAAGGCAGCCAGGAGATCGAGCGTTTCACCTGCGATCCCTCGACGCCACGCACGGGAGAGGAGACCGAGCGTCTCACCCTGGATCCCGGAAAGGAGGATTCCGGATGCCATGGAAGGGTCTTCCAGGGCACCGCACCAGCGCTGGATCCTGGACCTCAGGCCCCGTCCAGGTCTGCCGGAGACGATCCCGGGGTACGATGCACCTGCTGGTGATACGACCGCCCATTCTGCCAGCAAGTCTTCCAGCCGACATGGGCATCCTGGAATTGGAACGCTACCGGGCAGATCTACCCGCGCCATCGACACCCTCAGTCGTGCCTGCATCGCGCCCCCCTTCAAACCTTCACCCACGATGTGTCGCGTGATCGAGCGGTGGATTGACGTCAAAAGATCATTAATGGCATCAAATTTGTATTAAAGCCCCAGGAGGACTGACGTGGCATTTCCGGCAATCCCTTCGCGAGTGGTCCTCGTACACCCCAGCCTGCCCGAGAACGTGGGGTCCGTCGCACGTGCGATGAGACATTTCGGACAGGGCGACCTGGTCCTCGTGGGGTCAAGCGACCTGTTGGATGATCCGGCTGCGATCGCCACCAGCGCCGGTGCGTCGGCCATCCTGGACTCGGCACGACGCGTCGAGACGCTCGAAGATGCGCTGGAAGGCTCCGCCCTGGTCGTCGGAACGACCGCCCGGATCAAGGACCGCCCCGATCTCAGAACCGAACTGCTGGCCTCTGCGTTGCCCGACATCCGGGCGCATGCAAACACGGGCCGTCCCGTGACATGGGTCTTCGGAACCGAGCGGCATGGATTGACCCGCGAACAGACCCTGCGGTGTGACCGGATCGTCAGGATCCCCGGCGAGGAAGGCACGTGTCTCAACCTCGCGATGGCCGTCAACATCGTCTTGTACACCTGCTACCTGGAATCGGGTGACCCTGTCGCAAACGATCCGGGCACGGGCTGGCTCAGAGAGGCTGCACCGGACCTGTTCGCCACCCTGGATGCCATCCTGCAGGAACGAGGATTCTGGCGTCCCGGTCGGGCAGCGTCCAAGCGGCACACATTCAGAAGAATGGCTTCCCGGATCCTCCTCGATCGGGACGAGGTACGCCTCCTGGAAGCAGCGCTGCGTGTCCTGGCCCCGGCGACATGCCCTTCAACCGTCCTCACATCCACCGAGGAGATCGGCCAGCTGACGGAGTCCCCCGCGGATCCGGCGTGAAACCTGGGTCTGGCTGACACCACATCCTTCAGCGATCTGCTGCTGCGAGCGGTCCTCGAAAAATGCGAGCCGGATGGCATCGCGTGCTGCGGGACGGAGGCGCTCGAGGGCATCCTGGACGACGATCCGGAGCTCGGCAGTCCGGCCACGGTGCATCTCACGCTCATCCGGGATCTGCCAGCGAGGGGCTGACCCGTCCTCCTCGCCCTCGGCATCCGAATCCAGTGACAGGGGACGGGTGATCCGATCGAGCCCGAGCACCTCCCGCACCTTCTTTTCCGGCAGGGCAGTCCTTCGCGAGACCTCGGCGGGTGTGGGCTCACGCTCCTGTTCGTGTTGCAGCACCTCGAACGCCTGGCGCACCGTGGCCCGCATCTCGACGAGTTCTCGAGGTGGACGCACGCAGGGCGCCAGGTCGCGAAGGTAGTGCAGGATCTCACCACTCATGGTGGCGGCGGCATAACTCTCGAACGAGGCTCCGATGGCAACGTCGAATCGTCGCAAGGCCCGGACGAGTCCCATGGAGGCCACCTGGAACAGATCGTCGTGATCGTGTCCCGTTCGCTGGTGATAGCGAAGAGCGACCCGCCGAGCCAGAGGGAGGTATTTCCGGACGAGATCCGGCGGCACATGGATGGGATGATCGGCGTGAGATGGTTGCCACGAGATGGCCATGGTCGTTTCCCCCTCGATAGAGCTTTCACGTTCCTGAAAGCATCGTGACAGGGTGTGATCACGCAAGCGATCACGGACCTCACGTCCGACATGGAAGGTTGGTCACATGGAGTGGTAAAGTGACGCAACATGCTCTAGCAGGGATCTGCCGCGTGCGCAGCATCACCTGGTTCGAACGGAGGCCACGATGGGACCCCAGGTCATCAGCATCATGATGATCATCGCCCTCGGATTCTTCGCCTATTTCGCCTGGCAGCGGGTTGACGCGCTCCTGGCCGCGAAGCCGGAAGATCGTTTTGATGACCCCGCAGGCAGGCTGAAGGGCCTCTGGACCTACGGCATTCTCCAGGAAAGGCTCCTGAAGCATCACAAGGCCGCGGGCTGGATGCATGCCCTCATCTTC
>JBEIFE010000124.1:0-5751 GCA_040382575.1 Candidatus Sericytochromatia bacterium | reverse complement strand
ATCAAGGACGTCAAGGTCGAGAACCGTCCTGGCCGCATGGTCATCAGCGGGACCTTGCGCAAGGGGATTCCGATCCCGTTCTCGTGCGAGGGGCCGATGGGCGTCACCGGGGACGGGCGCCTCGTCCTGCGACCGGACAAGGTCGTCAGTGCCGGGATCTCGGTCAAAGGGCTGCTCGATCTCCTGGGACTCGAGATGGCGACACTCGTCAATTCTGCCTCTCCGGGCATCCGGATCGAGGGCAATGACTTCACCATCGACCCTCAGAAGCTCGTCCCGCCGCCGCGAATCGTCGGGTTCGTCTCGAGCGTCCGGGTCGAGCAGGGGCGTCTCGTCATGGGCTTCGATGACCAGGTGAGGCGACCCTGGCCCAGGCTTGCCGAGCCTGGTTACCGAAATACTGCCCTGCTCTGGGGGGGGAACATGCTCATCAACAACCATCTGGTCTTCGATGTGAAGTTCCAGATGGTGGACACCACCCAGCAGGACCCCATGTGGATGTACATGCCGGCCTATCGCGAGCAGCTGGCCGCCGGATTCGTCGTCGCTGACCACGGATACACCATTTCCTATATCCCGGACGTGCGTGGCACGACGATCAACCTTCCGCGCTACCGGCCAGCCCCTTGATGCATCGGGGTCACCCCTGCTCGGGGTTCCGTGGTACCATTCCCTTCCATATGGACAGCGATGGCGCGATGGGTCCCGATCCATCGCGCTTTTTCGGGCCTTGGTTGGCCATCGAAGGAGCCCCTCGTTGAATCTGCTGGGACGCGTCTCCGTCTTCCCTTCTCTGCCCGCGCCGCTCAATCGTCTCGAGCGTCTCGCCCATAACCTGATGTGGGCGTGGGCTCCTGACACGCAGGCACTTTTCCGTGATATCGCCCCCGAGATCTGGGATCGCGCGCAGCGCAATCCGGTCAAGCTCCTCTGCGAGGTTCCTCAGGCCCGCCTCGACGAGCTCGCGACCGATGCGGCGTTCCTCGCTCGTTACGAGGCCGTACTCGCGGCTTTCGATGCTTACATCGACGCCGAGGATACATGGTTCCGGCAGAATCATCCCGAGCATGATGGTCGGCCGGTGGCTTACTTCTCGGCTGAATTCGGCCTTCACGAGTCCCTGCCGATCTACTCGGGCGGTCTCGGAATCCTGGCCGGTGACCATTGCAAGTCGGCCAGCGACCTGGGAATTCCCTTCGTGGGAGTCGGTCTGCTCTACAACCAGGGCTATTTCCGGCAGCAGCTCAATACCGAGGGCCGCCAGGAGGCCCTCTATGACAAGCTCAATTTCAACGAGCTTCCCATCGAGCCTGCTCTGGGCCCTGACGGCGAACCGGTCTTCATCCACGTCGCCTTGCCTGGCCGCAGGGTCTGGGCCAAGGTCTGGCAGGTCCGTGTCGGTCGGGTCTCGCTCTATCTGCTCGACACCGACATCGACCGGAACAACCAGGATGACCGGCGCTTCAGCGCGCAGCTCTACGGCGGTGACCACGACATGCGCATCGCCCAGGAAATCATCCTGGGTATCGGCGGTGTCCGCGCACTCCGGGCACTCGGGATCGATCCGGCCATCTGGCACATGAACGAGGGCCACTCGGCATTCCTCGGTCTCGAGCGCATCCGTGAGCTCGTTCAGGGCCAGGAGCTGAGCTTCTATCACGCCATCGAGGCCGTCGCGGCCAGTTCGGTCTTCACGACGCATACGCCGGTTCCGGCCGGAAACGATGCGTTCTCGTTCGAGATGATGGAGCGGTATTTCCGCGGCATGTGGTCCGATCTGCGCTGCTCGCGGGAGGAGTTCATCGAACTGGCTCGCCAGGACCGTATCGGTGGCCCCGCGCTCTTCAGCATGACGGTGCTGGCTCTGCGGCTCTCGCGTCGTGCCAACGGCGTGTCGAAACTTCACGGTGAGGTCTCTCGTGACCTCTGGAAGAACCTCTGGCCCGGTGTTCCGGTCCACGAGGTGCCCATCACCTCGATCACGAACGGGATCCATCCTGACACCTGGCTGGCCCCCGAACTCGCCAGGCTGTTCGATGAGCGCGCTGCGGGCTGGCGTGAGGATCTCATGGCTGCTCGGCCCATGGCGAGCGTCGCGAACCTTCCCCCGGACGCTTACTGGAAGGTCCGTCGCGAGCTCAAGGTCAAGATGATTGCCCATATCCGGGATCGGGTGCGCAAGATGCGTCTCCGGCACGGTGAGGGGGCAGCCCGTGTCGCGGAAGTCGATACGCTGCTCGATCCCGATGCGCTCACGATCGGTTTCGCCCGTCGCTTCGCGACTTACAAGCGGGCCACGATGCTGTTCCGCGACCTCGATCGTCTCAAGGCCATTCTGCTGAGTGCCGATCGCCCCGTGCAGATCATCTTCGCGGGCAAATCGCATCCTGCCGATGAGCCCGGGAAGAAGTTCATTCAGGCGATCCATGAGTTCACTCGCGTAGAGGGGCTGAGTCACAAGGTCGTCCTCGTCGAGGACTACGACATGCATCTCGCCCGGGATCTCGTGCGAGGCGTGGATGTGTGGCTGAATAACCCGCGACGTCCCCTGGAGGCTTCCGGTACAAGCGGCCAGAAGGCGGCACTGAACGGAGTGCTCAACTTCAGTGTGCTCGATGGCTGGTGGTGCGAGGGGTACAACGGCAAGAACGGCTGGAGCATCGGCGAGGAGCGCGAGTACCGCTCGCACGACGACCAGGATGACGCTGACTCGGTCTCGCTCTACCATACGCTCGAGTCCGATATCGTCCCGCTCTATTTTGATCGGGATTCGTCGGGCTTGCCGCTGAACTGGATCACCTGGTCACTCGAGACCATCCGCTCCTGCGGAACCCTCTTCTCGACTCACCGGATGGTTCAGGACTACGTGAACTTCCTGTACATGCCGGCCGCGGAGCATGGCAAGAAGCTCAGTGCCGATGGGTTCTCCCTGGCGCGGCTCCTGTCCGACTGGAAGGGCATGCTGCGTTTGAACTGGCACCACATCTCGATCGAGGCCCGCGGGCCGCGCGAGCAGCGTGCGACCGTCGGCGACACGATCCCGCTCGAGGCGCGTCTGCGTCTCGGAGGACTTGACCCGCGTCACTTCGTGGTCGAGATCTGCCAGGGCCGTGAACTCCAGGGATCCCTGCACGATTTCGAAGTGGTCGCCATGGGCGAGCCCGAGCGCGTCGGTGAGGGAGTCTGGGTCTACTCGGGTGGCCTGACGCCTCGCACGGGCGGCTCGTATTCCTACGCCGTCCGGGTCCGGCCCCATCACCCGGAACTGCTCGACAGCCACGAGGTGGGACTCGTTCGCTGGGCCTGATACTCGTCAGGTTCCACGCCAGGCCCGTACCCCTCGCAAGGGGGGTACGGGCTTCCTTCTTGGGACCGCTCTCGTGGAAGTGCGGGAAACCTCTCGTCCGGTGAGTCGCTGTCCTCGCCATGCCTCCTCTTCTAGGCTTTCTTCATGTGACGAGGAGGTGGAGCATGTCGGGGTGGACCTGGGGGGCGATCGCCCTGGCACTTGGTGGGACGTTACTCGTCTATGCCGGCTATCCGCTCTGGCTCGCGTGGCAGACCCGGGGGAGGGGTTCTTCTCCTGCCCGGCCCCCATCCAGATATCCCACGGTCTGCATCATCGTGGCCGCGCACGACGAAGAGGCCTGCATCGCGCAGCGGTTGCACAACCTCCAGGAGCTTCGCTATCCCCCCGAGGCCCTGAGTATCCTGGTCGTGGCCGATGGGTGCACCGATCGAACCGAAGACATCGTCGCGGCTTTCTCGGATGGCCGGATCCGGCTCGTGTCCCGACGTGCCCGTCAGGGCAAGGTCAATGCCCTCAATGCGGCCGTGGGGCTCACGGAGGCCGAGATCGTCGTGGGCACGGACGCAAACTGCTGGTTCGAACCGGACTGTCTCGATCATCTGCTGGCGCCCTTCTCGGATCCTGCCGTCAGTTGCGTGGCTGGTGCCAAGCGGATCTGGCCCACCGGAGGCGTGGGGACGGGAGAAGGCTGGTACTGGCGTTACGAGTCGTGGATGAAGGAGCGCGACGCGATGATCGGTTCAGCCCTGGGAGTGACGGGCGAGGTGTTCGCGATCCGGAGGGACTGCTGGGACACGCTGCCAGCGGATGCGATCATCGAGGACTTCGTGCTCGCGATCGGTCAGATCCTGGCGGGAAGGCGTGTGGCCTATGCGCCCCTCGCCGTGGCATGGGAGACTCCATCCGCGTCCTGGTCGGCCGAGTTCGAACGCAAGACCCGGATCGTGGCAGGGGCCTGGCAAGCGCTTCGCTGGATGCGTCCGCTTCTCTGGCCACCTCGCGGGGTCGTCACGTTCCAGCTGGTCGGGCACCGGCTGCTGCGCTGGATGGTCGTGCCGTGGCTCTGGGCGATCGCAGCCCTGGCCGTGGTGGTGCCTCTCTGCTGGCATCCCATCGGGCTGGAGCTGGTCATCGTCACGGCTCTGGCCACCTGTGCGGGTATCGGAATCCGCCAGTCCCGGGGCCTCCCGCATGCGCTCGCCTACTTCGGCATGACCCAGGTGGCGGCCTGTGCAGGCGCGATACGCTTCTGGAGAGGGCGGCAGGCCGTGACATGGCGCCGGGTGCCCCGCAGTCCGATGCCCTCATGACCGAGATTCATTGCTGCTGCTGCTGTTGCTGGGTGGCGACGAGGTCCTGCCATGTTCGCGCCACGTGCTCTTGGGTTGCGATCGAGGTTCCGCCATCGAGGATCCGGCTGTCCTCGACGCGAGCCACGACCTTGACTTCGAGCGCGTTCAGGGCCGTGCCGGTGTAGAATCCCCCCGTGGGCGCGATGTCCTGGTAATCTCGCCCGATCGCGACCGTCACGTAGGTCTCGTCGACACGTCGATGATGCGTGGGGTCGTAGGCGACCCAGAAAGATGCACCCGTCTCCGGGTCAGGGACGAGCAGTTCCACCCATGCATGCATCAGGCCTTCTGCCGGGAGGTAACCCGAGACGTATCGAGCCGGGATAGCCGAGAGGCGCGCGAGCGAGAGGGTGACGTGGCTGAAGTCCTGACAGACGCCTTCCCCCTGGTTGAACGCCTCGCTGGCCCGCGTGTGTACGGTCGTGGAGCCACTCCGGTATCGGAGCTTGCTGCCGACGGTCTTCACGATCGCCTCGGCCCGGTCCAGCACGAGGGGGTGTTCTCTCACGAGGCGATGCGCGAGCGAGACGAGGGCATCCGACTGATCGACGAGGGGGGTGAAGGCCATGAACTCGGCGTCGTCCACCGCTCGCGACTCGGTCTCCGGGGAGACGCCGTGTAGAAATACCCGCCCGTCGTGGTCGAGAGGCGCCTGCTTCTGGATCACCATCTCGACATGACCGACCAGTTCACGATCGATCTGGTCATGGTCGAACTGCCAGACATGGTTGCCGAAGGCATCGATGTGCTGCCGGACCTCGCCCGGTGGGTCGAGATGCCAGTGGAGGTCCAGCAACTGCTGGTGGCCATAGCGCTGGTTGGGGACCAGGCGGACGAGCGTCCGGACACCCGAGACCGGGGCCTCGTATCGGTAGCGGAACTCCTGGCGCACCCGCAGGATGGCCTGCCGGATCGTCGCAGCCCTGGCCATGCGACGCGGGAGGGCCCGGACGACGGGCTGGATGGGCGTGGGCGTGAGGTCCGAGTGGTCTCCCTGCCGGAAATAGGTCCGCCCCAGTGAGGCGCTGAGTGTATCCAGTCGGTCTTGCAGCCCCTCCAGGCACGTCGCGAGTCCCTGCACATACAGGT
>JBEIFE010000123.1:0-5787 GCA_040382575.1 Candidatus Sericytochromatia bacterium | reverse complement strand
CGCCTTTTTGACGTTGCTGCACGGCCTTGCCGTCAAAATCGGCCGGCACCGGTGGGCGGGGCATTTCGCGGTCTTGATCGCCGGCGGCATTCCCCTGCTCGCCCAGCAGGCTTCAGGCGGTGGGTTCGAGTTGTTGAACCTGACTCTGCTCGCCGCTTGGTTGTGGCTGGGCATGGTCTACCTGGAAAAGCCCGACGCGGTCCGGCAGGACGCCTTTATTCTCACCGCCGTCCTGCTCGGGTGCACCCGCTACGAGTCCCTGCTTTATCTCCTGCCCACGGCCTTGCTGGTGGTCTTTGCCTGGTGGCGCAGCGGAGCGGTGCGGCTCACCCCGGCGACCGTCTTGGCCCCGGTGCTTTTGCTTCCCTCCCTTTGGCTCCAACACACCTTTACGGCCGACGCCAGCAACTGGCAGTTGAAGTCGATGGGGGCCGATGCGGTCTTCGCCCTCCATTATCTGCCCGATAATCTCGGCCATGCCGTCGCCCACTTTTTGTCCACCGACGGGTACCAGCCCAACTCGCCGGTTTTTGGCCTCCTCGGGATGCTAGCCCTGCCGCTTTTTCTCCTTTGGTCGTTGCGCATCTGGCGCTCTCCTCGCCAAACCGACCCCGCCGATTCCGCCCTGGCGTGGTCATGCCTTGGGTTGTGGGCTGGAACCGCACTGCTGATGATTTATTTCTGGGGCCAGTTTGATCATCCCGTCATCCATCGTCTCGGTCTGCCCACGCAGCTCCTCATGCTGGTGGCGCTGATCGTTGTGCTGGGGCGCATGGCACCTCCTCTTTCGTGGCTGTGGAAAACCGCCTGCTGGGTCGCCGGCGCGGCCTTGCTCGGTTGGAGCCTGCCGGTCATGGCGAAAAACGCCTACGGTCGTGCCTACACCCCGGGCCTGGCCTACGCCTGGCGCGCCCAGTTCCTCGAGCAAGTCGCCGACCGCCAGGTGCTGGTCATCGACCGGGATACTCAATTCTGGATCACCCAGAAAATTACCGCCACCCCGGTCGCCCAGGCCGAACAGCGCAAGGACGGCATCGCGTTTCACCTGCGCAACCGCAGCTTCTCCGAGATTTACGTTTTCCAATCCATCAAGTTCGACGAAGCCACCGGGAGGGAGGAAATCGAGCCCGAAGACCGCCTCAGCGCGGCCTTTGAACTGGCTCCGGTCGCCCAGCTCCGGCTGGCCATCGAGGCCGTTTTCAAGAGCTGGAACAATCCCCGTGCCATCACGTACCGGAACCACCACGGGTTGCCCCACGACCTCGGAACGGCCGTCAATGTCCAGACCATGGTCTTCGGGAACATGGGGGACGATTCGGGAACCGGGGTGGCATTCACCCGGAATCCCTCGACCGGTGAACCCGAACTGTACGGCGAATATCTCCTGAATGCCCAGGGGGAAGACGTCGTGGCTGGTCTGCGGACCCCTCGACCCCTGTCGACCCTCGCTGAGGTGCTTCCCGAGGTCTACGAGCAATTCCGGGCGATCGCCCGGAGGCTCGAACATCAGGTCCGCGACGTGCAGGACCTCGAGTTCACCATCGAGCGAGGCAAGCTGTACATGCTGCAGACCCGTTCCGCCAAGCGAACGGCCCAGGCTGCCGTTCGTATCGCCGTGGACATGGCCCAGGAAGGGCTGATATCACGCGAGGAAGCGGTCATGCGCGTGGAGCCGCGCAAGCTTGACGAACTCTTGCATCCGCGGATCGACCCGGACGCCCGTCTCGATCTGCTGGCGAGAGGTCTACCGGCCAGTCCAGGTGCCGCCACCGGCGCGCTCGTCTTCGATGCCGACGAGGCCGAGAAGCGAGGCCGGGGTGGTGAAGCGGTGCTCCTGGTGCGCATCGAGACGTGCCCCGATGACATCCACGGGATGATCCAGGCCCAGGGCGTTCTCACGAGCCGTGGCGGCATGACCTCCCATGCCGCTGTCGTGGCGCGCGGGATGGGTAAACCCTGCGTGGCCGGCTGCGACGCCCTGGAGATCGACCTCGAGTCAGGGACCCTGACGGTTGACGGTCGGGTGTTCAGGACCGGGGACGTCCTCTCCATCGACGGGGGGACGGGTGAAGTTTATTCCGGAACCGTCCCCCTGATAGCGCCGGAGCTCACGGACTCGTTCCGGACGCTCATGGGTTGGGCCGACGGTTTCCGTCGCCTGAAGGTTCGTACCAACTCGGACACGCCTGCCGATTCGGCCAAGGGGCGGGAACTGGGTGCCGAGGGCATCGGTCTTTGTCGGACGGAGCACATGTTCATGCAGGCCGAGCGACTGCCCGTCATGCAGCGGATGATCCTCGCCTCCACCCGACAAGATCGTCAGGCCGCCCTGGCGGAGCTACTGCCTTTCCAGCGCGAGGATTTTCTGGGAATCTTCCGGGCCATGGCAGGCTTACCCGTCACGATCCGTCTGCTCGATCCGCCGCTGCACGAGTTCCTGCCCAACCTGCTCGATCTCGCAACCGAGGTGGCCGTCTTGAAGGCCACCCGGCCCGCGGACCCATCGCGTGCCAGCAAGGAAGGCCTCCTGCGCAAGGTCCAGGCCTTGCACGAGTCGAATCCCATGATGGGCCTTCGCGGTTGCCGCCTCGGCCTGATGTATCCCGAGATCAACGAGATGCAGGTCCGGGCCATCTTGGAAGCGGCCTGTCAGCTGGTCCGTGAGGGAGTTGCGGTCCTCCCCGAGATCATGATTCCGCTCGTCGGGCACGTGAACGAGCTCACACGTACACGCGAACAACTCGAGACGGTGGCGCGCGAGGTCATGTCTCGTCAAAACACGACGGTGCCCTACCTGTTCGGTACGATGATCGAGGTTCCGCGGGCGGCGCTCACGGCCGACCAGATTGCTCGGGAAGCGCGTTTCTTCTCGTTCGGGACCAACGACCTCACGCAGATGACCTTCGGCTTCAGCCGGGACGATGCCGAGGGTAAGTTTCTCATGATGTATACCGATGAGCAGATCTTGCCGGCCAATCCCTTCGAGACGCTCGATCGGGATGGCGTCGGAAAGCTGATGATGCTGGCCGTGGAAGGTGGACGCGCCACGCGTCCCGACCTCAAGCTCGGAATCTGTGGGGAACACGGCGGCGAGCCCGCATCGGTTGCCTTCGCGCATGAGATCGGCCTCGATTACGTCAGCTGCTCACCGTATCGGGTGCCGATCGCCCGGCTGGCAGCGGCCCAGGCGGCGATCGCGTCCCGGGGAAACTGACTCGTACGGTTCACATGGGGCACCTGCGAGACACCGTCGATTCGATTTCGTTCCATGGGTGTCGCTGCCTCTCGAACGGGGGGCCGATCGACAGTATCGGTAATCGTTCGATATAAAGGGTCAGCGGAGCTGATTCAAAACGAGGTATTCACGGTGAACAACACGAGCGTCGAGTCCTACCTGCTGGAAGGGTGCGGACGTTGTGACCATTTCAGAACCCCGAACTGCAAGGTGCTCCTCTGCACCCCGATTCTCGAGGGCCTGCGCAGCCTCGTCCTCGGTTCCGGTCTGGTCGAGACGATGAAGTGGGGGGCACCCTGTTACACGCTCGATGGGAAAAATGTGGCCATGCTGTTTTCGTTTCGAGAGTCATGCGGCCTTTCATTCTTCAAGGGCGCGCTCCTGGCCGGCGTGGACCCCATGCTCGAGACGGCCGGCCCGAATTCACGCCAGGCTCGCCTCGTTCGCTTCCGGTCCCATGATGAATTCCTCGAGCGCAGCGACCGCCTGGCAAGCCTGATCCAGATGGCCATCGAGGCGGAGAGGCGTGGCGATCAGGTTCCCGAGCCTGCCGAGCCTGACCCGATTCCCGTCGAACTCGCCGACCGCTTGACCACTGACCCGGTTCTGAGGGACGCGTTCGAGGCTCTCACACCGGGGAGGCGTCGTAGTCATCAGTTACACGTGGGCAGTGGCAAGCAGAGTGAGACCCGCCTTCGCCGCGTGGAACAATGTCTCCCCGACATCCTGGCTGGTAAGGGCTTCCGGGAAAGATGAGCATCTTGCCTGACCTGTCCTGTAAACGCGCGTCCGCACGGCGACGTTGACATCCTCAGAGCATGGGCTCCCGGTTATCCGCGAGAAGACCCTGCTCCATGGCCAGGCGCGCGACGGTTTTCCGGACCTCATCCACGATGAAGTCCGGTTCCACGACACGGGCCTGGATGCCATAGGAGAGGACCTTCCGGACGGCCCTAAGGGGGATGGTCTCGCTGATCGCCACCCGTCGGCTACCATCGGGCGCGTCCTCGAGGATGCGCATCCGCCGGGGAACGGCCTTGAAGCCCTGTGCCATCGAGGCCGCAAGCCAGAGCTGGAACTCGAATGCTGGCACGTGCTCGAATTCCGCCGGAGTTTCGAGGACCTGGACGGCAGGCTGGTCACGGATCGAGCAGAATCGATCCAGTCGAAACTCACGGTTCCGGTGCCAGACGGTATGACCCTCCGCCTCGGGGCAGTGGGCCTGGAGATACAGGTAGCCCTCGTACCAGGTGAGACGGGCGCGATCGACCAGGTAGGTGCGCGGCTCGCGATTCAGAGGTCGATAGGTCAGCCGCATCATGCGACCTGTCCGGATGCCTTGCTGAAGGCTTTCCATGACGCGGGAATCATATCGGGTATCCCCTGTGCGCAAGAGCTGCCCCGTGTACGGATCGGTCAGGCCTTCCCTGACCTCGACGGGAATCCGTTCGAACAGGCGACCGAGTTGTTCCGCCTCCGGCAGTTTGAGTTCGGAAAACAGGGCCACGGCCGTCTGGAGGGCCGCGGCCTCGGCAGTCGAGGCGAACAGATCCACCCGTTCCAGATCCAGTTCATAGGCCTGACGCGTGCTTTTGTCGCCCGGTCCCAGGGGTCGGAAACCGATCCCCAGATGGCGCAGCGCCTTCACATCGGCCGAGAGGGTGGATTCGGATAGATGGGAATCATGGGCATCGGCCAGGGCGACCATCTGCCGCAGAACTTCGCTCCGGTACAGGGGCCCCCTGAGCAGCATCCGGATCAGCTTCCAGCGTCGAGCAAATGCATCCATCAGCCATCCTCTTCCGAGTGATTCGAATCCATCCCATCGCTTTCATACCGCAGATGGCCCCGGTGTGCATCGCGTGTTAGCTCACATTGCGCCATGATCATGCGGTGGTTCATTCGGTTAGGATGTGAAGGTTGCCGCTGCAGGTGTTCCGTCTTACCGGTCTTTTCATCGGTCTGAGGTGTAGCCATGGCATTCCCAAACTGGGGACAGCGATCCTCCGATCCACCGGAACAGCGAGGGCTCCGTCCTGCCAGGACCACCAAGCTGGATCAATCCGTGTTCGGTCATCCGGAACAGGGTCCGGTAACATCGCGCTCTGGCCAGCTTCCGGGGACGGGTGAGACGGTCAACCGGAGCAGGTTGAGTTTGCCCGTGCAGGTCGGGATGCGCCCCGGGGCGCCTGACCGGGGTCGTTCGTCCTTCAAGGACAGCGCCTCGCTCGATTCACGTTCCAAGCTGGTGCGCAGTTTCGAAAGCCTACCCTCGAGCCTGGGACATCTGGAAACCCTCGATTCTCTGAGTGTCCTGCAGCACGATGAAACCTCCCGTCGGGCACTCTGGGATACGCTGGCGCGCCTTCACGATTCGCCCTTGCTGGCTGGCTCACCCATCCGTTCGGGACGACAGCTGGTCAGCTCCATCGCACGTGACCTTGCTCAGCCCTTTTCATTGTATGTGTCCAATTCTCCGCCCCGGCAGGCCTTTTCAGTTCTGCAAGGCCATCTCGCGAGGACGGAGCCTGCTCGCTATGCCTCCTTGCTGG
>JBEIFE010000122.1:0-5800 GCA_040382575.1 Candidatus Sericytochromatia bacterium | reverse complement strand
ATGCTCGACCGGCTGGCAGGAGGGTGACGATGATCGGACGCAAAGGCGCGTGGCGAGCAGTCGCGGGGCTGGGGTTGTTGCTCGCGAGCTGTGGCTTGCCCGGTGCACGACCCGACACGACGGGCGCGCAGGCCGTCGAGCGCGCGCTGGCTCGATCCGGGACGGCCGCCGTCGAACTCACGTACACCGACCGAACGCAACTCCAGAAGCTCGCGGACGCTGGCCTGGACGTGTGGGGCAAGGACCGTACCCGCAAGACGATCTGGGCGGTACTCGACCGCGATCAGTTCCTCATGGCCCGTAACCTGGGGATGCGCGTGACGCTGAGGACGGATGTCCCGCGGGTCCGGACCTTCGATCCCGACTACCACACCTACGAGGAGCTCCAGACCGAGCTGAAGCAGCTGGCGGCCCGGTATGCCGACCGCGTGGAGCTCGTGGCGATCGGGAAGAGCTGGGAGACCCTCCAGGGGAAGGCCAACCGACCGCTCTGGGCCCTGCATCTGAAGCGTGCGCCGGAGGGCTCCCCGACCGTTCTCTACGCCGGGTGTCACCATGCGCGGGAGCTGGTCACGCCGGAGATGGTCCTGAACATGGCGCGCCTGCTGCTCGAGCAGGACGGCCAGGACCCGGAGATCACGGCCTGGAACAAGACGCGGGACATCTGGCTCGTGCCGATGGTCAACCCGGACGGGCACATCCTGGCGGAACAGGGCGACAACCACCGCAAGAACACCAACCGCGTCACGGGCGGAGTGCGCAACGTGGGCGTGGACCTCAACCGCAACTACGATGCGTCGTGGGGCACGGCCGGGGATTCCGGCAACCGGGAATCGGACGTCTTCCGGGGTGCTTCGGCCTTCTCGGAACCCGAGACGCAGGCGATGCGCGACCTCATGCTGCGCATCAAGCCCGTGTTCCTCCTGACCTACCACTCCTTCAGCAACGCCGTGATGTGGTCCTGGGACAAGACGACGGCACCACCCCCTGACAAGCGGCTGTCTCTCGTCGGGTCGCAGCTGGGCAAGCTCTCGGGCTACGACGCCTACCAGGGCAGTCAGATGTACGTGAACTCGGGTGACGATGTGGACTGGGCCTTCGAGAAGCTCGGAACCCTGGCATACACCATCGAGGTGGGCTCGTTCCGAGACGGCTTCGATCCGCCCTTCTCGCGCGTGCCGAAGTTCTGGCAGGAAAACCGTCCGATGATGCTCCACGTGCTGCGCCTGGCGGACAACCCGGGTGCGGCGGCAGGACCCGAGGTTACCCAGGCGGGTCTCCAGGATGGTATTCTCTCGGTCAGCACCGTCACGAAGAGCACGATCCGGGGCGAGATGTTTCTCGACCTACCGGGCTCCAGCGGGACGGGAATGGCCCTGTCGGGTACGGCCGGCCGCATGACCGGCCGGATGCCGGCCATCGGGAGCGCGGATCGGCACCTCGTGTGGATTCACGCCCTGGGGTCCGACGGGACCTGGGGACCGTGGAAGATCATCTGGAATGGGCCTGACGGGAAATGAACCCCGTCCCGGCCGGGAGGGGGTTCATGAACACGTGTACGGCATGTAGCGGCGAGGGAGAGATCACCTGTCGCAACTGCGCGGGAACTGGATCGATGGATCATCCCGGCGGGTATGGAACCGCGACCTGTGACCGGTGTGAAGGGGACACCACCGTGGAGTGTCCCACATGCCTGGGGGCGGGCACGACGCCCTGATGGTCGCTCCTTACTTCAGGAGGCCGATCTCGCGCAGACGCTGCGTGAGAAAGGCATCCGCGGTGGTCGGTCCGTAGCGGGCAGGATTCTCCCGAGTGACGAAGCGCGACAGGACCTCGAGGTTGCATGCGCTGAACGGATGCACGAAGTAGGGCATCGAGTAGCGCGGGGTGTTCGCGTCGCCTGGCGGATTCACGACCCGGTGGGTGGTCGAGGGAATCACGTGGTTCGTGATGCGCTGGAGCATGTCGCCAGCATCGACCACGATCTGCCCCTCGAGGGCATCGACGGGCAACCACTCCCCCTGGCGGGTCAGGAGCTCCAGCCCGGAGCTGGTGGCCTCGCAGAGCAGGGTGATCATGTTGATATCCTCGTGCGCGGCAGCGCGCACGGCCCGCGGGTCGGCCTCGGGACCGAGGGGAGGGTAGTGGATCGCCCGGACCACCGAGTTACCATCCACGACCATTCGACTGAAGGTGTCGAGCGGTAGCTCGAAGTAGAGGGCGAGGGCCTGGAGCAGATCCTCGACGCAGGCATCGAGCTGACGATACAGATCGAGCATCGTGGGCTTCAGATCGGGCAATTCCGCCGGCCAGACGTTGGCGGGATAGTCCCCGGAGAAGGGATGCTCGGGCTCGAACTCGCGGCCTACATGCCAGAACTCCTTGAGATCCCCGACGGGGTGGTCCTTGGCGTGCTCGACGCCGAAGGCCGTGTAGCCCCGCTGGCCACCCTGGACCTTGGCGTAGCGAACCTTGGTCTCGGAGGCCAGAGCGAAGAAGTCACGAAACAGAGAATAGGCCTTGCGGATCAGGTCGTGGTCGACCTGGTGATGCTCGAGGGTGATGAATCCGTATTCCTGTAGGCCTTGCCCGAGGCCCTGGATGAAGCGGTCGCGACGGGAGTCGTCGCCGGAACGGTAGTCCTGGAGACTGATGACGGGTACGCCTGCAAGCTGGATGGCCATGGATCCTCCGAGCCAAGATGTCGAGACGAGCGATGGAGCGTGCTTGCCCCCGTGACGTCGCCTCCTTGCCTTTTCTCCTAGATTACCCGATCCGGGGCCTCCCGACGCTCCGTGAAAAACCCTTACATGGACGTCGTGGCATCACCCGTGGCGGAAGGAGGCTCACCCGCATCCTCAGCCTCGCCTGTCTCATCTGCCTCGACAGGCTGGCTCACGGTAGCACCGGGCGGAACGGCTTCACGCTCGCTCGAATCAGCACCGGCTTCATGGGCCTCACCGTCCCGGGATTCCTCATCGTGCTCGTGCGGGGCCGAAGTACCGACCGGGGTCGTCATGGGAGCCACGCCAGCGCCGTGTTCGTAAACGAGCTTGCCACCGAAGAAGCCCGTGGCGCCCGTCAGGGCAACCAGGACGAACGCGGAGACCAGGCGTCCCCAGCCCGCGAGGGCATCGCCGCCACGGCGCCGGCACCAGATCCGGTAGCCCAGGACCAGCAGATACATGGCCGCTGCGACGTAACCCAGGCGCTCATGCGTTTCGAAGACATCGTGGATGCCGGGAATATCCTCGACCGCTTCCTCGACCAGCTTGCCGCTGACGACCGCAGCGATGGCCCCGAGCGAGCCCAGCAGGACCACCGCGTCCGAAGCCCAGAGGGATTCCTCGCGATCGCGCAGGCGTGACCAGAGCTCGAAACCGAGGCCCAGCCAGCTCGCGGCGATGGGTAGGTGGACCAGGATGGGGTGAATCTGCACGTGAGGACCCTCCGGTCAGGGAAGCAAGGGGGACTGAAAGAAGAGGCGAAGCGCGTTCGAGCTAGACCCGGGCGGCGCGAAGCTGCTCGAGGGCCTCCCCGATGGGGATGTCGCGACCGAAGCGCTGCGTCAGTTCGACCTTGGCCTGACGGGGAATGCCGCGGCCCATGTGCTGCAGGGCGGCGTGAAGCGGACGATCGGGGCCGAGGGTCTCGACCATGAAGGCCAGGATCTGGGCGGGAAAATCTGCCATGGAATCGTTCCTCCGGAAGCGTGACGCCGTCATGCTAGCCAGGGCGACCGAGGGATGTCCAGCCGGAAAAAACACGCATCAGCCGAGGGGCTGATCGGAGCGGACGAAGACGAAGTTGGAATAGAAGGTGATGTTCGATTCGGGTCGTTCGACGTCCCGCCGGACCATGCCGGCCCGGTGCGGCAGGAGCTGGTAAGCATCGTAACCGGGCAGGAGCTTCGCCAGCTTCAAGAGCGAGCAGCCACGGAAGAGCTGATGCCAATTGTACTCGATCTGAACGAACCGGGGCCGGAGCCGGGCGAGCGCCTCGAAGGCGCCGGGCAATGGCTCGAAGGCAATCACCCGCGCCTGCGTCAGCTCGAGCAGGGCGGCCGAATAGGCACCGCGGTTGGCGCCGACATCCAGGCAGACACCGGGAGAACACGCAGCCACCCGTTCGAGGAAATGAGCCTCTCCGGACAGGCGGGCATCCTGGAAATTGTTGTAGCCGCGGGCGCGGAGTGCCAGGTGCAGGATGACGTCGTTGATTCGCTGGCCGGATGGGCGGGCCAGGAGGGCCATGTAGGTGCCGGAGACGTGGCGGTAAACCCATGACACGGGGCGTCGGAGCAAGAGGCGCAGGGTCCGGGGCACGCCGGAGCGTGGGTGAGTGCCCGTTGCCATGACCATTCCCCCTTCGAACCCGGACAGACAGGCTCGATCATAGGGCAGAGGCCGCGCAGGGTCGAGGCGGGAGAGGCACGCGACAGCATGAAGCACCGTGGCGATCGCCCGGGACGTGCTGGCCGGGGCGATCGCATCGAGGGGGCCTGGCGGTGTCCTGGAGACCTAGGCCCTGGTGGATGAACCTCGCTTCGTCACGGATTCCACGAACTGGTTGAATTCGCGTGTGACTTCCTGGGCCACTGACTGGACGAGCAAAACAATGACGAGAACACCGCCAACCACCACGGCAAGCGGAAGCGGCAAGTCATTCTCAGCCTGGATACGGCGGTCGTCCTGGCGCCCCATCAGGGTCTGCGCCTGCTCCAGTGTGCGGAGCTCCTCGGCGAGCAGACGGCCTTCCCGGCCCTGGAAGTAATCTGCACGGATGCCGTGACCGTTGAGAGTGGCCTGCATGTCGCCACCGGCCGCGCGGTGTAGCTCCAGCTGACGGTTGATGAGCTTTCCTCCCCGGATGACGGTGAACTGCAGGGCAGCGCCCCCATCACTGAACTTTGACGCACCCTTGAGCCGGAGCTCGGTCGCGGGACCAGGATTCGAGGCGCTGGTCTGCAGGGCGGTATCCGGAGGAACGGAACCCAGAGTCTGTCCCGGAACCTGGCCACAGGCCGTGAGGGCCATGGCGATGGCCAGGGTGAGAGCAGTCTGGCGGTAAGAAATCGTACGCAAGAGATCTCCTCGGCTTGTGCCACGGCCGAGATACGGCCGGAATGGTCGTGCTTGATACGGGAACATGCCAGCTGGGCATCCATCCCGGGTGAAACCTGAACGAGACTCCTATGGGGAGTCAAGAATGTGTCAAGTCTTATGTCGAGGTTAAGAAAACTACGCTTTTTGTTTAAGGAGAGAGTCAGGTAGGCACACGTCGGTCATGACCCTCTCGAGAGACTTCCGGCTACGACCTGAACGACATCAGCAAGTCGATCTTCCAGGGTCGCCACTGACCACCCAGGCAAGAGGAATGGTTGGGCCCCCTCCCGCTTGGAGGGGACCCAACGCTAACAGCAAGATCGAGGCAGGACGAGCGCGTGATAGAATGAGAGGGCCTGGAGGTGTAGCTCAACGGTCAGAGCAGGGGACTCATAATCCCTTGGTTCAGGGTTCGAATCCCTGCGCCTCCACTACGTGTTCTCGCGGGTCTCGGCCAATGTGGCCGAAAACCAGAGCCAAGGGGAATTACCGCTTCACCACCCAGCCCGTGCGCCCCTCGATCGTCTGGGCCTCTAGCCGGAGCCCCAGCTTTCCGGCCGCGAGCTCCAGGACCTGCCGGGCCGTGTCCCGGGTCGGATTCGTCAGGTTCCCCTGAGCGTCCTTCTTGAACTGGCTCTTCACGAACTCCAGCGCCGCGATCAGATCCGCACGATGGGCCAGACGGGCCACCTCCT
>JBEIFE010000121.1:0-5806 GCA_040382575.1 Candidatus Sericytochromatia bacterium | reverse complement strand
TGCGCCCGACTCCGGCGTTACATCGAACTGGGTTATTCCGGTGAGCGCCGAGCCGAACTCGTTCCTCAGGCCGCATCGCGCTCGAAGACCAAGGAACTCATGCTGGCCAGGCTTCAGCGTCTGGCGCTCGATTCCGAAGCTCCTTCCCTGCGTCCCAGAGCAGCCCGACGGAAGCCTCGCGGGCAGAAATCTCCCATCCAGGTCAGCGCACCGTTGGCTCATCCGGGACTGCTCCCGAACCTGGCCAGGCAGGTCAAGGCGAAGCCGGTGCCGCTCGTGAGCCTTGCCGCTGTCCTGTCCGTGGGACTCGTCCTGGGACTCCTGCTGGGACAATCCAGACCCGGCCTGGCCACGGTGAGCAGCCGCCAGGTGGCTGCTGACCTCGCGGCTCGGCCAGACCATGGCCGCGAATCATCCACGGCAGAGGCCGTCAGCGAGCAGGGGGCTGCTGGGCTCACCTCCCGTGTCGTCCGCGAATACCATCCTATTTTCATCACGGTTCCGGTCGGGAAGGTCGGGGCGATCGCGTCCAGCCGTCCGATGGCACCGACGGTCAAGCGGGTATTTTACGCACCCGCTCTCGCTTTCGATGCCAGCAAGCCCGCCGAGGCCATGCCGGTCGAGCAAACGATGGCCTCTGCTCCAGCCCACGTAGCGAGCCCGTCAACCGCGACCGCGGTCACGGCGGATCAGCCTGATCCCACCACCCTGGCTCTCGCGAAGCGTCTGTCCCTGGAAGAAGCAGCCAGATGGACGGAGCCGGAGGTCGATTCAGCCCACCGCCACGTCGATGGCGTCGTCGAGGTCGCCACTGCGCCTGACGAGCCAGCGGTTCGGGAATCGATGGCCGCCGGGCCCGGTGTCACCATGACCGCTTCCACCGTGATGACCGCGCGGTGAGGCCATCTCGATCCGCAGGCCCTGGGCCTTGAACCCGTGGGCCACCAGGATTGCCCGGATCTCGTCTGCTCGTCCCTCCAGTGCTTCACAAGCCGCCTGCGAGTGGGCCTCGAGGTGAACGGATACTCCACGGTCCTGCATCTCGACCGTCAGATGGACGGAGCCCAGGTGTTCCGGGGCAATCTGAACGGACAGCCGGCTGAGTGGTTCTCCGCGATGCATCGTTTGCTGGGCCTGCACGAGCACGGCTACCGGAAAATACGCATCCGGGATAGGCGTCCCCTTCCGCAGACCGTCCACGACCTCGTCGGCGTGAATCCGCGTCTCCGGGATCTGGACGGGCAAGACTTTGAGGGTCAAGTTCGAAGACGGGTCAGGCTCCCGGGACGTCTCGACCGCGGGGAGCATCCACGGGGGAACCGTGGTCGCCAGTTCAGGTAGCGTGAAGGCCGGCAAGGTGTTCGCTTGCCATTCCTGCTCGGAAAGCGCGCTCCACCCGGGCGGTAAGACGCGTCCGAGATGCGCATCGAAGGGCTCGGGCCGTGCCAGCCGACGACGGTCGTCGATCTCGCGCTCGCGCTCCCTTTCCTCTCGTTCCAGCGCTTCATTCCGTGGAGGTTGGGCCACCCGTTCGGGGCGCAGCATCGCCGAAAGATCCATGCTTCCTCCGATTCAGGATGCGTTCTGACGGCCGATACGCTCGGCCTCGGCCGCCGCCGTGGAGAGAAATCCCTGCATCCAGGATGATTCCGCCAGCATCGCCTCGGCGTCTTGCTGCGCCTGCAAGGCCTTCTCGCGTGCCTCTTCGTAGGCCGCGGTTTCCTCGTCATCGGCAAGTTGACGCCTCATCTTCGCCTGGAACATGTTGCTGGCCATCTCGTCGGAACGTATCCCCTCGAGACGCTTTTCTTCCTCGAGCCCTCGATCCCGGCTCTTTTCCCGGTGCTTCTTGACGATCTCGAGATCACGCTGGGCTTTGCGATACCGATCGTCCGCCACGTTCATGGCGTCTCGGTGCCCTTTCCAGTTCTTCTCCTGGACGGCGATCTTGTCTTTCAGGGCGTTCAGGTAATCGTTCGAGGCCTGAACATCGGCTCCCGACCCCGCTTGCAGGTTGGAGCCGAGGTTTCGCATGCCGAGTGACTGCTGGGCAAGCATCTCATCGAGAGCTTCCCGCGCCCGCTTCTCGATGCGCTGAGCATCGGAGAGTTCTTGCTTGAGCGTCTCTTCGCGCTTCTGGCGCATCGCGAGGACCTTCTCGAGCCGGTACTTGAACTTTCCTGCCATGGAAGCCCCCCGCTCGGATCTCATACCCCGAGGGTTCGACCATGAAACGGTGAAGATTGGGTGTGACCGCGTTCAACCCTTTCGGCCGAACAGGCCGGAGAGCAGGTTCTGGAAGAACGAACCCTGTCGTTTCTTCTTGAACCGAGTGCCCTGGGCCACCGCCCGGGGTCTGGCTGGCTCGGCCTTCTCTGTCTCGGGGACGCGCTTTTTTTTGCGCTTTTTCTTCCCGCTCGCTTCTTCCTCGGCTTCCGCGGCGGCCTGGAGCATGGCCTGCTCCTGCTGGACGATCTCGTTCAGCATGCGTCCTGCCAGGACATGCTTGGGGTCCAGTTTGAGCGCTGCGTGGAGTTCCCCCTTGGCGAGGGAAAGCCAGCCCAGCTTCTGGTAGGCCAGACCGAGCATCACGCGAGGATCGATGGCCTCGGGATTGAGCTTGATCGACTGCTTGAACGGTTCGATGGACGCCTTGTAATCTTTATCGGAAAAGCGGGTGTACCCGATACGATACTGACGGTCGGCCGACTCCTTGCGAGCCTCGAGCTCTTGCTTCGACGGACCGACCATCGCCTCCACGGCATCCGACAGATCGATTCCCTTGATCATCCGACGCTGGAAGTCATAGTCCTTCCGCAAGGTCGGATCCTTGAGCACGTTGTAAGCGGAGGAAACCTGGCTGAACCGATGCTGGGCAGCTTCACGCTCGGACTGGGGCTTGTCGACGAACTTGTCCGGATGCAGGGCGATCGCCAGTTGCTTGTACGCCTGGCGCAGGGCCTTGTCGTCGACCTCTGGGTCGACGCCAAGCGTCTCGTAATAATCCACGTCGAGCGGAAAGTCCAAGGAAGACCTCTTGAATGGAAATGCCAGCGTATCTCTTTTACCCTGAATGGTGAGAGGATTTGCGTCCGGTACGACCGGATCCGTCAAGCGTCGGGGGGCTCGACGCGTAGCCCCTGGCCCTCTAGCATGCCACGGGTAACCAGGAGGTCAACCGTGGGTCGGATCCAGCGTCTACCGCTCGCCATTGCCAACCAGATCGCTGCAGGGGAGGTCGTGGAACGTCCTGCCTCCGTGGTCAAGGAACTCGTCGAGAATGCTCTCGATGCGGGGGCTGCCCGCATTCACGTCCGAGCTCGTGAAGGAGGGCGTTGGCTCGAGGTGACGGATGACGGATCCGGGATGGACCCCGGAGATGCCATCCTGGCTTTCGAGCGTTTCGCCACCAGCAAGCTCCGGACGTCGGAGGATCTCTGGACTCTGCAGACGATGGGCTTCCGTGGGGAGGCCCTGCCCTCCATCGCCTCCGTCTCTCGCCTGACGTGCACGACGCGCGCCCGGGGCAGTGCCGAGGGGATCGATGTCCGCATCGAGGGCGGCGCGGATCCCGTGGTCCATCCGGCCGGATGCACGGAAGGCACCCGGGTCGAGGTGGCTGATCTCTTCTTCAACACGCCAGCGCGTCGCAAGTTCCTTCGGGCGGACTCGACCGAACTCGCTCACGTGGGCGAGGTCGTGACGGGCCTGGCGCTTGCACACCCCGGGGTCCGATTCGCTCTGACTCTCGAGCAGCGCGAGGTCTTCGACACGGCAGGGTGTCGTGGTCTCCGGGACGTCATCCGGGTCATCTGGGGCCCGGAGTGGGCCGACCGCATGGTCGATGTGGACACCGAGACCTCGTCTGGCCGGGTCCATGGATTACTGGCCCCTCCCGAATGGCTGCGTCGGGATCGCAACCGTCAGTTCTGGGTCCTGAACGGGCGCAACATCAAGCATCCGTCGCTGGCGAGGGGACTCGAGGAAGCTCTCGCCGTGCACGTGCCTCAAGGGCGCCACGCGCAGTTTGTCCTGCATCTGGATCTCGATCCGGAGCGCGTGGACGTCAACGTCCATCCGACGAAGCGCGAGGTCCGTCTGGCCGACGGTCAGTCCGTCTACTGGCTCGTGAAAGAAGCGGTCACGCGCTCCCTCTTGCTCGACCGCGGACCGGTGACACCCCTCGATACCGCCGCCTCCGTGGAAGCCCCCGGTGGTTTTCGTCCCCCGGTGATTCCTTCGGGCGATCCCCACCACGATGGATCGCGCGGGGCAATCCGGGGCGGCCACGGCCCGGGAATGGCCAGCGGTCACAGCGGGAAACCGGCTCAGCGCCAGGGCCTCGATCCAGAGCTCTCGGCGGCCGCGCTGGATCTGTTTCGACCGGCTCCGGGCGGCGAGACGGTCGTCCCTGCTCGCCCTTACCAGGCCGTGCTCGGCGGAAGCCAAGAGTTGGCCCGGGCGGTCCATCGCATGGACGACTTCCCGTGGGACAGACTGCGGATCGTGGGACAACTGGACCGGACGTTCATTCTGCTCGAGCATCCGGACGGGCTCTACATGCTCGACCAGCACAATGCCCACGAGCGCTACCTGTATGAACAGATGAAACCGGCCGATGTGAAGTCCCAGGAACTCCTGATGCCGCGCGTCATGCAATTGCGCCCCGAGGCCAGCGAGGCCCTGCGTGACCACGCCACGCGGCTCAACGACCTCGGCTACCGGATCGAACCGATGGACGACACCACCTGGGCGATCCGGGCCGTCCCGGCCATCCTCTCGCTCGAGCAGGCCGAATCGACGATCCACGAGCTCCTGGGCGACGCCGCCGAGGCCCGGTTCGTCTCGCCTGCCAACCGGGAGGACCGGTGGCGGATCACCATCGCGTGTCATGCGGCGACCCGGGCCGGCGACGTGCTCGACCCCGAGCAGATGAAGAAGGTGGTGGGCTACTGGCGAGCCTGCCAGCAGCCCTTCACCTGTCCCCATGGACGTCCGACGGGATTCCTCATCCCGCGCAACGAGCTCAAGCGCCGCGTCCTGCGCTGATTCAGCGCGGAGCGCCCTGCCGGGGTGGGGCGAATGACAGCTCCCCGTTCTCGACGGCGACCGTGATGGTGTCTCCGTCCCGGTACGTGCCACCGAGCAGCAGCTTGCTTACCGGATTCAGCAGCAGGGACTGGACGGCCCGCTTCAGCGGACGCGCGCCGTAGACGGGGTCGTAACCGGCCCGGGCCAGACGCTCGCGTGCCGCGGGCGTGAGTTCGAGCGCGATCTTGCGCGAGGCGAGTCGGGCGCGCACCCGTTTGAGCTGCAGATCGACGATCCGGTCGATCTCGGCGAGCCCCAGTGGCTTGAAGAAGATCGTGTCGTCGATGCGGTTCAGGAACTCGGGACGGAAGTGTCCGCGCAGATCTTCATGGACCCGGTTCATCATCCGTTCGGGATCCGAGAGGGCCCACTCCTGGATGTGATGGGCCCCGAGGTTACTCGTCATGATCAGCACGGTGTTCTTGAAATCCACCGTACGGCCCTGGGAGTCCGTCAGGCGCCCGTCGTCGAGAAGTTGCAGCAGGACGTTGAACACGTCGGGATGAGCCTTCTCGATCTCGTCGAAGAGGACGATCGCATAGGGGCGACGGCGCACGGCTTCGGTCAACTGGCCGCCCTCCTCGTGCCCGATATATCCGGGAGGTGCACCGACCAGGCGACTGACGGTGTGGCGCTCCATGTATTCGCTCATATCGAGGCGGACGATCGCCTGATCGTCATCGAACAGGAACTCCGCGAGTGCCCTGGCGAGTTC
>JBEIFE010000120.1:0-5839 GCA_040382575.1 Candidatus Sericytochromatia bacterium | reverse complement strand
GGGCAACTGTTCGTTCCGGAAGGCCCTCGAGGTGATCGTCACCCGGTGCGCCTGCTCCACCAGAGCTTGCAGGATCCGCGGATGCGCGTGGCCCTGGTTCACCGAGGAGTAGGCACTCAGGCAGTCCAGGTACCGGTTTCCATCGACATCCGTGACCCATGCGCCTTCCCCGCGGTCGATGACGACATCGAGAGGATGGTAGTTGTGAGCCCCGTACTGCTCCTCGAGATCGATGAGCTCGGTCGTGCGGGTCCCCGTGAGCGGCGCCCCATCGCGCATCGCCAGGTCCTTTCTGCGTGGCCCGGACCGGTGGTCCCGGGCATTCCGGTCATCCATCCAGCTTACCCGGTGGGCGAAGGGGGTCAAGGCGTCGGATAACGCCGTACAGGCAGGGTCCGCTCGATCCGGGTTCCGTCGGAGAATACGAACACGAAGTTTACCCCGTCATCGGTGGTCCGGGTGCGGGATGGCTCGTAGAGCATCCAGTGCCATTCGCCTGGTTCGAGGCGAACCTCACCACCGGCAGGGACGACGAGTCTGGGCACCGCCTTCATGCGCATCATCGAGCCATCCCGGACCATCGCGTGAGTCTCGACCCGTCCGAATCCCTCGGCCTCCACCTTGACGAGGGCCCCCGGGCGTTTTCCGCGGTTGTGCAGGATGCCGTAAGCAGCGAGCACGCGCGCCCCGGGCGGGGCTTCGCGCACCCAGGGATCCCCGAGATCCCATGACGATGCCGCCCATGCCGGCGAGGTCGCGAGGCCGGAAAACAGCAGGGTCGAGACGATCGTTCTGGTCTTCACGTCGAGGGGATCTCCAGGTAGCGTCGCAGGACACCGGGCGGCAAGGGCAGCAGGAAGCGCGTCTTGAGCACGCCCTGCGGGTTCACGAGGAAGAAGTCGAGCGAGTGGTCGATCCGTCGGGATCCCTTGTCCATCACCTCGCGATGCGTGGCGCCGAAGTGTCGCTCCAGGCGCCCCAGCGCATCGACTCCCGGGACCAGGGCCATGAAGGTCGGATCGAAGTACTGGACATACCGACCGAGCTCGGTCGGACGGTCATGCCCGGGGTCGAGCGTCACGAGCGCGACCTGCACCTGATCTCGCGCACGGCCCAGTCGCTTCAACTCGGCCGACAGATCCGCCAGTCCCGTCGGGCACGCATCCGGGCACCCCGTGTAACCGAAGTACACGACCAGCCATTTTCCGCGAAACCGCGAGAGTTTGACGGTTTGACCGTCGGAGGCCGTCAGGGCGACGTCCGGAACGGGACGGGGCTGGCGAAGCCAGATTCCGAGACCGATGGTGGAGGCGAAGAGCAGGGCAGCGCCAGCGGCCGCGAGGGTCCAGGTCCGAGTCATCGTCGAGAGGTCTCCCTTTCGTGAATGGTAGTCGCTCCGTCCATGTTTCGCCAGCGGGCGCAACCGGATGGGTTTGGGCGTGGTGGGGTATGATGCCCCCACCCGGAAGGAGGCGCGCGTGCCCACTCGTACCCACAGATCCCTGTTCGCGGGAGGCCTGATGGTCGGTGCCTTGCTGACTGCTCCGGTCACGGGTGCATACGCTACAGAGGAGCCCGTGGCACCTGGTCCGGGTGGGGCCGTCTCGGAGTCCCCGATCTCCACCGCCCCGCGCGCCTGGAAATCACGCTGGGCAGAGACCCATGACCGTATCCAGGACCACATTGATCACGATCGCAGCAAGGCCGCGCTCGCCGCGGTCGATACCCTTCTGGGTGAGGTCAGGGCCTCGGGCGATCTCAAGGAACTTGCGGAGCTCCTGTTACTCCGGGGAGAAGCGCTTCTGGGCCTGGACCGGGCCGCAGAGGCAGGGAGCATGGCGCGCACCGCCCTTGGTCTGGGTAGTCTTCTGGGCGATCCACACATCCTGGCCTGCGCTTACAACGACCTCGGTATCCTCGCGGAAGATGCGGGACGGGTTCGGGGCGCGGCAACCTATTACCGGCAGGCCTATCGCCATCTCGGGGCGATTGCCGACCCTGCCCTCAAAGAGGCGATCCTGTTCGATCTGGGTTCAGCCGAGTGTCGGACCGGTCGCGAGGACGAAGGGTTCACGCATCTAGAGGATGGGCGCAAGGCCGCTCTGGATCGAGGCGATCGCCTCGCCACGACTCGCTTCCTCGTCCGAATCGCAGAATTCGGCCAGGAATTCACGAAGCCCGAGGCCGAGAAGCTGGCCAGGCAAGCCCTGGAACAGGCTCGTCAAGTGCGTCACGCGCCCAGTGAGCAGGCTGCCGAGCGGACGCTGGCACGCTGTCGCCTGATCGCCAAGGACCTCCCGGGCGCAGAGAAGCATTTCCGGGCCGCGCTCGATGTCGCGAAGCGGAGTGGATCGCCGTGGGGGGAAGCCCAGGCGGCCTTCGAACTCGGACTTTTTCATGTCCAGGTCGGGAAGCGGACCGAGGCCGTCGCGCCCCTGGAGCGCGCAGCGACCCTGTTTCGAAAGCTGGGGCGGCGTGAGCTCGCCGAAGAGGTGAACCAGCTCCTGCAGCGCCTGTCGCCCGCTCGCGCATCCTAGGGACAGTCCCGTCAGGAACGGTCTCCGATCTCGAAGACCTCGACGGACCGGCTCTTGCCTTTGACCTGCAGGGGGCCGAAGGCCTCGAGGGTGAAGCCATCGTTCAACAAGCGCGCCGTCGTCGCGCTCACGAGGACACTTCCTGCCCGGGCATTCGATTCGAGACGAGCGGCCAGATTGACCTCGTCGCCGACCACCGTGTAATCCATCCGGTCCCGGGACCCGATGTTCCCGGCGACCATCAGCCCCGAGTTGAGACCGATCCCGATCTTCAGGGCGACATCTCCGGGCAATTCGCCACTCGCGTTGAGTTCCGCGACTGCCCGTTGCATCGCCAGCGCGGCACTCGCGGCCTGGACGGCATCGGTCCGTTCCTCGCTCTCATCCGGGACGAAAACGGCCATGATCCCGTCTCCGATGAACTTGTCCAGGATCCCCCCGTGTTCGGTGATCAGACGCTCCATGCGCGTCATGTAGAGATTCAGGATCTCGACGACCTCGTGTGGCGCCATCCCCTCGGCCATCGTGGTGAAGCCGCGGATGTCCGCGAACATGACCGTGGCCTGGATGAGCGAACCGGCGGAGGTCCGGGGTTCCGTTCCGGCGGATACCTCACGAAGAGCCGCGGACGAGAGGTAGCGGGCCATCCGCTCCTTCTCCCGTGACATCGTCTTCTCGCGAACGAGGCTCTCCCGCAGATCGCGGAACATGATCGCCTGGTGGATGCTCAGCGCTGCCTGTCCGGCGATCGCCTCGAGCACCTCCATCTTGCCGGGCCCGAAGGCGGATTGCTGGTGCTGGTTCGCGAGATACAGCACGCCCTGGGTGATCTCGTGGGCCACGAGAGGAACGGCCACGATGCTCTGGATGTGCAAGTTGACCACCGTCCGGGTGGCTGCCACATGGTCCTCGGCATCGAGCATCATGATCGGCTGGCCGCGACTCAGCACCCGCCTGGCGATGGGCTCGCTGTAAGGCATATCCGAACGGGTTCCCGGTCGCCGGTCGACCGTACAGAGCGGACTGAGCTCGGAGCCAAGCAGCAGGCAACCGAACTCGGCCCCGGTCAGATCCAGGGAGGTTTCCAGCAGGTATCGAGCCATCGTCTCGAGTTCCAGGCTCCCCGTGACGGCCCGGTTGACCCGGACCAGGGCCTCGGAGCGCTCGAGGGCTGCCTCGCGCTCGGCGATCACCGAGGCATGGCGCAGTCCGACCCCGATGTGACTGGCCATGACCCTCAGCCAGGGGACAGGATCTTCCCGCCGATCGATCCCGACCATCAGAACGCCCCCCTGCAGTTCACCGACGTGAACGAAGGGCAATACGAGCTCGTCCGGTGCCGTGCGCAGCACATCCCGGGTGCGTCGCGTGTCCTCCATGACCTCCTGGAAGCGCTCGGGAGGGGGCCCGGCGATGTGTTCTCCGCTGGCACCGATACCGAGGATCCAGGCCTCGTCTTCCCCTGGCAGTTCTTGCCAGAGCCAGACCTCGGATGCCCGGGTGCGGCGCATGACCCAGCGGCCCACGCGATCGAGCAGACGGCTGGCCGTGGACTGACCGGCGAGCAGTTCCTCGACCTCCCGCAGGAAGGTCTGGTCCGGCAGGTAGAGCGGCGCCGGGATGCCCAGGCCTTCGAGCAACTGACCCAGCGGGGTCGCGAGTGCCTCGTTGAGCGAGCCACGGGACTGGCCTGACGCGCCTCCCATGACCAGACGATTCAGGTGGTCGTGGATGCGCTGGCGTTCACCGACCGCAAGAAAGGCACGCACCTGAGAGGCCTCTGCACGCTCCAGCGACGTGGCGATGAATTCGTGAGCCTGGGTGACCAGTTGGCTCCGCACACCGGGTATCCGCTCACCGTGTGACAGGAGCCAGGCGGCTTCGGCCGCGATCGCCCGATGTTCGACTTTCCGTGCCAGGCCGAGCGCTTCCCGGCAAGCTTCCTGTCCGCCATCTCCGTGATCACCGGCCACGCGGGCACGCATCAGCAGCGTCTCGCACCGGTCTGACGTCCGGCCGACGAGCGCCTGGAGGCGAGAGGCCTCCTCGAGCCAGGTGGCCGCGTTATGGTGGCGCTCCATCTGCCATTCGAGCTGGCCATGGAGCATGTCGTGCCCGGCTTCAAGGGCCGGAACTTCCCATGCGTCGGCGATCTTGCGACAGGCCCGGGCGTGAATATCCGACCGTGGCTGTTCACCGATCCGTTCTTGTGCCCGTGCGGCGGCCAGTTGCAGCCACCCCTGCCAGACGGGATGGGCGATCTCGGCCAGTTCGAGGCCACGGAGAGCCCATTCCAGGGCCCGCAGGTCGCGACCCAGCCATCGCCAGGCCTCGGATCCGAACCAGCGGACGGCAGCCAGCCATGGATCACCTTCGAGGCCTTGCAGCATGACGGTGGCATCCGCCAGGGCCTCCTCGGCGGCACGGATATCACCCAGCTGGGCCCAGCCCAGCGCAGAGCAGGCGCGGGCCAGAACGCCCCACGTCCGGTCGGACTCCGTGACGAGCTGGATGCTGAGCAGATCGAGCTGGCTCAGGGCCCCGGCGATCGGCCCACACCAGAGCCGCTGGATGGCCTCGTGAAGCGCGAGACGGGGGTGATAGCCATCCGGAGTGTGCTCGTGACGCGAGAGGACGGCTCCATGGAGGTGAGCATCTCCCCATGTGAAGGCCGCATCGAGCAACTCGAGGCGCGCACTTCCCTCGCCCCCTCGATGACCGTCCAGTTCGACGGCCTCGGATAGCCACCGGAAGCCCTCGGCTGCGCCGCCCGGAGCCTCGGACAGCAGTCTACGCCCGAGCAGGATTCGCGCCCGGGCTCGCAGGAACCCGTTAGCCGTCTCGTCCAGCCTGGGGATCCAGAGATGGAGGGCCGGGATGACCAGGGCGGGGTCGAGTGTCTCGAGGACGCCGAGCGCATGCTTCCAGTCCGCCGTCGTCGTGGCAAGACTCCCCCACGTGTCCAGGTGCTCCAGGATCCGTTCCGGGATGTTCGCCTGTCGCGCCGTCCTGAGTGCCATCTGCGCCCACTTCGCGTCACGACTCGCCTCGGGTATGGTCTCGAGCAACGCTTCTGCGTCTTCCCAGGCGCCGACGTCCAGGGCGCGCTCGATGGGGCGTTGCTGCCAGTCGGGAAGGCCCAGCCGTCGTTCCCATGCGGCCAGTGCAGGGATGGGTGCAGCATCATTTGGTAATGAATCTCGTTCTGAATTAACGGTTAAGCTTAAAGATGGAGTTCAAGATCGTATTCCAACTGCGAAATATATGAACGAAATCCGTAAACGTATTGAAACAAAATTTGC
>JBEIFE010000119.1:0-5859 GCA_040382575.1 Candidatus Sericytochromatia bacterium | reverse complement strand
CGTTCGGATTCTCACAAACGCGGACCGACGCTCTCTGCCTGGAAAGCGCAATCTCACCAAGTGACATCCCGGAGGGTGCTCCGGTCTGGACCTCTTTCGAATCCGGTCTGGAAGCGTATGAAGACTTCCGGGAGGAAGGAGCATTACCCCCGATTTCAGAGGCGGCGGGCGGCACGTCTGGCCGCGGGGATGACTGGGTGGGCAGGAATGCCGAAGCCCCCTGTAAAGACGAAAGTGGTCCGGTACTCACGACGACCTCCTGGATCGCACGGTATGGCTCAACACCCGGTGTTATGGCTCCGAGAGCGACGCCCCCTGCGGATCACAATGATCATTTCAATCAAATGAAACAAAAGCGAAGTGAATGCCTCTAGAGGACCCGGGATCCGCTCCTCAGACGCTCCCCGCCTGAGGCCACCTCAGCAGCCGGGCAGCGTTGTCGTGCATGACCAGACGAGCCTCGCTGGCGTTCCGGCAAGCCGCCTCGACGTCGGCGATCGCCGCGCCCAGGGGCTGCAGCGGAAAATCAGAGCCCATCAGGACGCGATCCGGGCCCAGAACGTCGATCGCCCGCCGGATGATGACGGGTGGTTGCCAGGAGGTCTCGACCGCCACGTGCGGATAATGGCGCGCCAGATCTAGGACGGTGGCATGCTGGTCCCACCCGATGTGTCCCAGCACGATCGGCACCTCCCGTACGTGATGCAGAAGGGGTTCCAGCTCTGATACGTCGTCATGGTGGGCGTGGACCGGAAAAGGAAACGTCCCGGCATGCACGAAGATGGGCAACCCGCGACGCTCAGCCCAGGCTCCCAGCTCGAGCATCCGGGAGCTGAGCGGATGGGGACCAGCCAGCGGGGGATGCAGCTTGAGGCCCACGATCCGGTGCGACCGGACCATGCACTCGAGACGATCGATCGGGTCGCCCAGGCCAGGCTCGACCGCGGCGAACAGCGCGAGCCGGTCCGGTACCCCGGCCAGAGTCAGGGCCAGATCCCGGGTGTCGAAAAAAGGCTCGATCGCACAGACCACCGCCCTCCCCACTGCATGTCGATCGAGTTCGGCCAGCAGGCGATCGCGCCCTTGCTCGTCGAATCGCCGAACCAGCCAGCGGAAGCCTGCTTCGGCAAACTCCGGATAGAGTCGCGTCAGGGGACTTACCCGACCGAATGTTCCGGCGATACGCCCCAGGGCATGGATAAGCCCGGCACCACCACCATCACAGCCGACAAGACTCCCTGCCGCACCCATCTCTTGTCCGGGTGCCAGGTGGACATGAAAGTCAATCCGGGGGCCGGTATACCGGCGTGAGACCATCTCGAGTCCTCCCACCGAGTGAGAACCCCGTTATCCGGAGGTTCACACGGGGCAGGCAAAGGTCTCGACCTTCAGGCGCGGGAAGACTTGCCAGCAGATCGTGCGTTTCCGGCGTGCTGGTCGCCCTGGAGGGTCATCTCGCTGGGTTTGCCCTGGAACATCCGGGCCAGATCCTGGACGGGCGGGCTCATGGCCGCCCCGGGTTCGGCCGGGCCGCTGGCGGCCTGGAAACCCCTGGTCGCTGCACGGGCCAAAGCACCGAAGCCAGAATCCGGAGAAAGGGGTCCAGTAGACATGATCACCTCCTACACAACCTCGAAACGAAGGTACTCGCTATATATCATTCCCCATCGCCGACCCGAACTCTCCCCTCGAACAAAGACTTGCAAGAGTCGAAACGCCATCCAAAAGCACCGGAACACGCTTCGCGGTCGAGGCAGGACCTGAGGTAAAATGGAGCATTCGTCCCTGCATCGTCACCGGAGGGCTCTTGAGCGCCACATCGACACCCGCCGCACCCGGAACGCGCGGAACCGGGCTCCTTGCGACCGTCCAGCGATTCGGCCCCGCCTACTGGGCATCCATCGTCATGGAGCTGATCGAACGCTGGGCCTATTACGGCGTGCGAGCAGTCCTGTCGCTGTACATCGTGGATGCCGCGGCCCGCGGAGGCCTCGAGTTCACCCACGTCCAGAAAGGCAGCATCTACTCGGCCTGGGCCATCGTCCAGAGCTTGCTGCCGATGTTCACGGGGGGCTACTCCGACCGCTACGGCTACAAAAAGACCATCGCGGTGGCGATCGTCATCAAGATCCTGGGCTACGTCATGATGGGCACCCAGCACTCGTACTGGGGTTTCTTCGCGGGCTGCATGCTCCTCGCGACGGGTACGGCCATCTTCAAGCCTGGCGTGCAAGGCATCATCGCCAACTCGAACATGGGCCGCCATGCGGCCGTGGGCTGGGGCATCTTTTACGAGGTCGTGAACATCGGGGGCTTCATCGGCCCCTGGGCCGCCGGTTACCTGCGCACGATGAGCTGGTCGTACATCTTCTACGCCAACGCCGTCCTGGTCGCGCTCAATTTCCTGATCCTGTTCATGTTCCGGGAGCCCGAGCGTCCGGCTGCTCAGGAACCGGCCACGGGTGGATTCGGAGACTTTTTCCAGGTCTTCGTCCAGTCGGTCCGGAACCTGTTCCAGCCCCGTCTCATCTCGTTCCTGGTGATCTTCTCCGGCTTCTGGATGATGTTCAACCAGCTCTTCGACCAGCTGCCGAACTTCATCGACGACTGGGTGGACACCTCCGGGCTCCTGCTGATGGCCGGTCGCGTCGCGGGCCAGAAGGCCTGGGTCGATGCGGCTCTCGCGGGTGGCCAGGTGCAGCCCGAGTGGATGATCAACATCGACGCCGGGGCCATCGTCCTGCTCATGATCCCCGTTGCTGCCCTTTTCAGCCGTCTCGCCCCCCTGTGGTCGATCATCCTGGGGATCCTGGTCTCGGTGGGCGGCATCCTGATGTCGGGCCTGACCACCGGCGGAGCGCTCTGTGCGCTCGGGATTTTCATCTTCGCCGTCGGCGAGATGATGGCCAGCCCCAAGACCATGGAGTACCTGTCTGCCCAGGCTCCGGCCGACAAGCGAGGTCAGTACATGGGGTATGCCAACGTCTCGAACGCGATCGGATGGGGTGTGGGTTCGGCCATCGGCGGTGAGTGGTACCAGAACTTCGCCGACAAGACGACCATGGCGCGCCATTACCTGGCCGAACATGGCCACATGACGGCTGCCGCCGCGGATTCCCTGCCGCGTGAAAAGGTACTCGAGACCCTGGCAGACGTCTTGCACCAGCCCCCGGCCGAGGTGACGACGATGCTGTTCCAGCTCAACCACCCCGAGAGGATCTGGTGGTGGTTCGCGTCGATCGGACTGGCATCGATGGTGGGGCTCGTCATCTACGATCGCGTGCTGCGCCACCTCGACCGTGGAGCGCGTGGAGTCTGACGATGTCCCGACGTCTGCGTCACCGGGGCACGAGATGCCTCGCAGCCCTCGTGCTCGCCCTGTCCCTCGCTACCCCCGCCAGCGCAGCGTCCCGCGTGTTCGACGCCCGCGGCACGCTCATCACGGAACTCCGCGGACGCGGTGAGCATGCGCACGTGCGCCTCACGGACATCAGCCCGATGCTCCAGAAGGCCGTCATCGCCGTCGAAGATTCGCGCTTCTACGACCACCGTGGCATCGATCTGCGCGGAGTGGCCCGGGCCCTCGTGGTGGACGTGCTCAAGGGAGGCCGTGTCCAGGGCGGCTCGACCATCACGCAGCAGCTGGTCAAGAACCGTCTCCAGAACCGTCAGAAGACCCTTCAGCGCAAGGTCAACGAGGCGCTGATGGCGATCGAGCTCGAACAGCAGCACTCGAAGGACGAGATCCTCGAGATGTACCTCAACGAGGTGTACTGGGGCTCGGGCGCGACCGGCATCGAGGAGGCGGCGCAGACCTACTTCCGGCATTCCTGCCGATCGATGTCCCTGTCGGAAGCCGCCCTGCTGGCCGGCATGCTCAAGGGGCCCGAACGGTACAATCCCTTCCGGAATCCGGAGCTGGCCTTCGACCGGGCCTCGGTGGTGCTCGACCGGATGGTCGAGACCGGGGCCATCAGCGAAGAGGAAGCCGACCGGGCGCGCAGACGGAAGCCGGCGATGCCGCGGTCACCCGGCGAGATCGGCAAGGCCCCGTACTTCTTGCAATACCTGACGAGCCGGCTGAGTCCGCTCCTGGAATCCCAGGGCATCAACCCCTACCGGGACGACCTGACCATCCATACCACCCTCGATCTGCCGACCCAGGCGATCGCCGAGGAGGTCATCTCGGATCTCGTGCGGACTCAGGGCCCGAAGTTCGGTTTCGACCAGGCGGCCCTGGTCGCGCTGAATCCCTCCACCGGCGCCGTCCTCGCGATGGTCGGGGGTTCGGGCTACCGGGAAAGTCCGTACAACCGGGCCACCACGGCCCTTCGCCAGCCCGGATCGACCTTCAAGCCGTTCGTGTACCTGACAGCCTTCCTGCGCGGGACCAGCTCGGAGCTGCGCGAGAACGACACGCCCGTCACCTACAAGGGGGCGAACGGCAAACCCTACACCCCGAAGAACTACCGGGGTGAGAAAGAGGGCACGATGACGCTGCGCAGGGCTCTCGAGCTCTCGAACAACGTCATCACCACCAAGCTCCTGAACCGTCTGGGACCGGCCAGCGTGATCGAGGTTGCCCGCAAGGCCGGACTGGTCAGTCCCATGCAGGAGACACTCAGCCTCGGGCTCGGTGCCTACGAGGTGACGCCGCTGGAGCTCGCGCACGCCTATGCGACGCTGGCCCGCGAGGGCGTCCGGACAGGCATCCGGATCATCGACGATCCCGAGGCACGGCTCTCCCCGGCCTCCGAGTCCGCTTCGGGTTCGCTGGCCACCCTGCGCATGGAACCATGGGCTTGCCGGGCCGTGCAGCATGGAAACCGGCCGGTGCCCATCCCCCGTGTCGAGTCCGTGAGAGTCTTCGAAGCGGGGCCGGTCCGCCTGCTCACGGACGTCATGCGGGGCGTCATCTTGCGGGGAACGGGCACGGCCGCGAACCCTGGCCGACCGGCAGCGGGCAAGACCGGCACCACGTCCGATTCCCGGGATGCATGGTTCGTGGGCTACACGCCCCAGCTCGTCACGGTGATCTGGGTCGGTAACGACGACAACCACAAGATGCACCGGAACGTCGCGGGCGGCACGGTGGTCGCCCCGGCATGGAAGCGCTTCGTCACCCGAGCGCTGGCCCGGGTCCCCGTGATGAACTTCGCGGCTCCCCCCGCGATCGCCGCCCCCCCACCCGCGATCGCCAGCCCGTCCGCCCGCTCAGGCCGAACCACCCACTCCACCCCGCGGCCGGTGGCACCCAGCGCAGACGTGCCCGCCGCGGACGTGCCCGCCACGAGCGTGCCTCCCCTGCCTCCCGAGGGAGATCCCGACCTGGTCGAGGAACCCGAGGGAGACCTGTGATGGCGCAGGAGGCCCTCGGGACCTCGCCCCGGGTTGCGGCGATCGCCATGCGGAGCGTCCCGGACCTCGATGCCTCGCTCGAAGAGGCCGAACGCTGGGTCGAGCGCGCAGTGCGGGATGGAGCCGTGGCCGTGGGTTTACCCGAGAACGTCCCGCGCATCTCGCTCTCGCCCGGGGACGGGGTGGAAGCAGCCGGGCACGAGGCCGCAAGGGCGCTGGACTGGCTCACCTCGACGGCCCGCCGTCATGGCCTCGTCATGTGGGGGGGGCTGCACGTTCCGGCGAGCCCAGGCAAGATCCACAATACGCTCGTGGTGGTTGATGCCTCGGGTCGTGAGGTGACCCGCTACCGCAAGCGGCATCTCTTCGATGTATCCCTCGGGGGGCACGACGAGCACCGTGAATCGGACCACGTCGAACCCGGTGACGAGGTCGTCACGGCAGATCTGGGTGAACTCGGCGTCTGGGGGCTCGCCATCTGCTACGACCTGCGGTTCCCCG
>JBEIFE010000118.1:0-5878 GCA_040382575.1 Candidatus Sericytochromatia bacterium | reverse complement strand
GGCAATCGCCAGGCCCAGTCCCGTTCCACCGTGGTGTCGGGTCGTGCTGGCGTCGACCTGGTAGAACCGCTCGAACAGGCGGGACTGATGCTCCCGGGGAATCCCGGGCCCCTCATCCTGCACCTGGATCCGGACTCGGTCCCCGTTCCCGTGGCCGTCCACCGCGATCCGGATCCGGCCTCCGTCAGGTGTGAACTTGAAGGCGTTGGACAGCAAGTTTCCCAGCACCTGCGTCAGTTTCTCGAGGTCCCCCTCGATCGGCGGCAGGTCGTGGTCCAGATCCTTTTCGAACCGGATGTTCCGCCTGATCGCCTGGGCATCGAAGAACTGCATGCTCTGGTCGATCCACGTGGGAACGGCCATGGGGATCCGCGTGAGGTGGACTCGCCCGCCTTCGAGGCGTGCGAAGTCGAGCACGTCATTGACGAGGTGGTTGATGCGCTCGGCTCCCCGGGCGATCTTCTCGATGGCTTCCGATTGGTCGGATGTCAGGGGGCCGAACATCTCTTCTTTGAGACATGAGGCATAGGCCAGAACGTGGTTCAGGGGCGTCCGGACCTCGTGGCTGATGTTCGCGAGCAGACGATCCTGCTCGAGTCGCTGGTGATCCAGTTCGCGTTGCATGGCTTCGAGATGCTCACGCTGGCTACCTATCTCGAGTTGCAGGGAGCGCTGCAGACGTGTCTCCCGGGAGAGATCCTGCACCATCAGGACTCGCCGGACCACGCGGTTATCCGGGCCGCGCAGGGGCCAGACCGTCATCCGGTGATGGCTTTCCGGTGGCCCCGGGCGGACGATCAGTTCGGTCCAGACCTCTTCGGCATCCCAGGGGGGACGGCGTACCGTGGCCGGCAGGTAGGCGGAGAGCGCTCGGTAGATCTCGTCGGTTCCGTCGCCGGGCTGGAGTGCGAGCAGACGGCGTGCCGTTCCGTTGAGGAGCCACCTGTTGCTGGGCACATCGTGAAGCGCAAGGGCCACGTCCATGGCATCCAGCATCTCCTGGAGCCCGGACGAAAAGGAGCCGGATTCCGGAAGCATGGGGTCGCTTTCCGGTGGACTTTTTCGGGCCGGTCGGGACCGGAGCCACTGAGCGAACGTGCTGCTCAGAGCGAGGCCCAATCCGCTGGCCAGACCGATTCCACCGGCGAGGCCAGCCGTCATCCAGAGCGTGTCCATGGGAGGCCCTCCCTCGGCCGCCGCGGGAACCTTTTCCGAGGTGATGCTAGCACGATTCATCTGCCTTTGCGTCAAATTCTGGTGGGGGTCCGGGCATTGCGTCGTGGGGAGTTGCTCCGGTAGCGTGGCTCGTGCGGGAGGGAGCCCCGGCGGGGAGGCGACGTGCGGGAATCTCACGGTCCGGATCCCCGGGGGGACCTGGAAGACGAGGTCAGCGTCGGTGGCGAGGTCTACCGGGTGGATCGCGACCTCTCGGCGTTGCTCGCCGGGGGCTTGCCGGCCGTCCTGGTCGCGTGTCGTCACGGGCGCGAGGTGATCAAGCAGGAGCAGGCCTTTCTCGTCACGGATCTCGACGGGAACGTGCACCCGGGCTGTCGCTGTGGCATGGGCTTGTACGTCAGTGACACGCGCTTCCTGAGTGGCTGGTGTTTCCGCATCGAAAAGGAGTGGCCCACCTTGCTCGCTCATTCGAGCGAGCGCATGTATCTGGCCCGCAGCGAGTTCATGAATCCGGCGCTCGTGCTCGGCGATCGGCACGTGCCACAGGAAACGCTTCATGTCGCGCGGGAACGGGCGATCGCCGATGGTGTCCGGGAACGGCTCCGCCTCGTCAATTTCAATCCCTTTCCGGTCGCTCTCACGCTCGATCTGGAGTTCCGCGCCGACTATGCGGACATCTTCGAGGTCAGGGGCTGGCAGCATCTGCGTCAGGGCCTGCATCTGCGCCCCCGGATAGAGGAGCGCACGCTGGTACTCGCCTATTTCGGGCAGGATCGGGTCTTCCGGCAGACCCGGATCGAGCTTCTCGGAGGAGACTCGGTCCAGGTCGAGGCGCTTCCCTCGGCACACGGGGCCACGGGTGGGCACTTCGTGGTGAGCTTGACTGTGCCAGGTGGGGGTGGCTCGCGCGAGCTCGATCTGCGCATCGACCCGCGCCACGCCCATTCCGAGATCGTGCCGGTCCAGGCCGATCCACGGCCCTTCGAGGTCTTCGTCGAGGGACTGGAGACGGCCCAGCAAGCCCGTCGCGGGGACCAGACCCGGATCACGTCATCCCATGCCCTTCATGACCTGGTCCTGTCGCGGGCCAACCGAGATCTGCTGGCCCTGACCTCCGGCTTCGAGACCGGCCCCTATCCTGCGGCGGGGATCCCCTGGTACACGGCTCCCTTCGGCCGGGATGCGATCATCACGGCGCTGCAGTCGCTGGTGCTCGGTCCCGAACTGGCCATCGGAACCCTGCGCTTCCTGGCCGCCCACCAGGCGCGCGAGGATGATCCCATGCACGATGCCGAGCCCGGGAAGATCCTCCACGAGGTGCGGTATGGCGAACTCGCGAACCTGGGACGCATCCCGCAGACACCCTATTACGGCTCCGTGGACTCCACTCCGCTATTCCTGATCCTGCTCAGCGAGACTTACCGCTGGACCGGGGATCTCGAACTCGTGCGGGAGCTTTGGGATGCCGTCGAGGCGGCCCTCATGTGGATGGAGGTTTATGGAGACGTCGACGGAGATGGATTCGTCGAATATGTGCGGCGATCGCCCCTGGGGCTCGTCGTGCAGGGCTGGAAGGATTCGCCGACCAGCGTGATCCGCCCGGATGCCTCGGTGCCCGATGGCCCCATCGCTCTGGCAGAGGTCCAGGGTTACGTCTGCGATGCCAGGCGCCGGATGTCCGAACTCTGCTACGCGCTCGATCTGCGCATCCTGGGCGATCGCCTCGCACGCGAGGCCCGGGACATGAGCCGGGCTTTCCACGAGGCCTTCTGGCTGCCTGACGAGGGCTTCTACGCCATGGCGCTCGATGCCAGCAAGCAACCCGTCCGCACGCCCTCATCGAATCCGGCCCACGGCCTGTGGTGCGACGTGATTCCCGAGGCGGTGTCATCTCGAGTCGTCGAACATCTCATGTCGCCCGCGATGTTCAGCGGCTGGGGTATCCGGACCCTCGCAGCCGACAGCCCCGTCTACAACCCGATGAGCTACCACAACGGTTCCGTATGGCCCCACGACAACTCGCTCATGGCCAAAGGGCTCGCGGATCGGGGCTTCAAGGCCGAGTCGCTGCGTGTCTTCGAGGCCCTCTTCGATGCCGCATGTCTGTTTCCGTACCACCGCCTGCCCGAACTCTTCTGTGGCTTCCCCCGCGGGGGCGCGCTCGATCGTCCCGTTCCCTATCCGGTGGCATGCTCCCCTCAGGCCTGGGCCGCCGGCACCCCGCTGCTGCTCCTGCAGAGTGTTCTCGGCATCGTGCCCGACGCGCCGGCCAATACCCTGCGGATCGTCCGACCGCAACTTCCGCCATGGCTCGAGGAGATCCGGTTCCAGGGTCTGCGGATCGGCTCCTCGCGGCTTTCGCTGCAGTTCCTCCAGGTGGGGGGCATCACCACGGCCCGCGTCCTCGAGCGCCAGGGTCGGATACGGGTCCTGATCGAAGGCTGATCCCCCCACGATGCCCTGAACCCGCGCAGGAGCGCCCCATGTGGTACACTCGGGTCATTCATCGAACCGTGCGGAGGAACTGCCGTGGACGCCAACAACTTCCGGACGCTGGGCGAGTGCGAATTTGGCACGGTCTGGCACGTCGAGGGCGAGAACAAGGTCGTCGTGAACGCCTACCAGGCCGCTCTCTACTTCAGCATCGAGGATTTCCTCGCCTTCGCGCGGATGATCCAGGAATCCGACCAGCGCTTCCAGGCCGGCCGTCGTCCGGCTCCGGCGCCTGCCCCCGGCCCCAGCTCGGGCAAGATCCGGCAGTTCCGCCCGGCCAATCCCCCCCCCGACCAGGAGTGATCATCCCTTGAAAAAGGCCCTCATCTCGACCGAGCACGGCGACATCGAAATCGAGCTTTTCCCTGCCGAGGCCCCTGGCACCGTGGCCAACTTCGAGAAGCTCGCCACCGAAGGCTTCTACGATGGCCTCACCTTCCACCGGGTCATCCCCGGCTTCGTGATCCAGGGTGGTTGCCCCAAGGGTACCGGCTCTGGTGGCCCGGGGTATACCATCCCCTGCGAGACCGACGGCAACCCCCACAAGCACGGCGTGGGCACCCTCTCGATGGCCCATGCGGGTCGGAACACGGGTGGCAGCCAGTTCTTCATCACCCACGAGCCGCAGCCGCACCTCGACGGTCGCCACACCGTATTCGGTCAGGTCACCTCGGGCATGGACGCTGTTTTGGCGATTCAGCCGGGCGACAAGATGGTCAAGGTCGCCATCGAAGGGTAACGGCCCAGGAGGGGGGCTTCTTGCGTCTCGCGCTTCGTTGCGCGCAACCTGCCTGACGTCCCCTCGTTCTTCCTTATGGAGCAAGAGTTGCCGTGAAAGCTCGCATTCTATCGGTTCTTTCTTCTTCGATGGCTCTGACGCTTGCAAGTTCTGTCTTGGGATGCTTGCCAGCATCCCAGCCTCGCAGGGCCGCGGAGGTTGCGCCTCCGTCCCTGATCGCGGCGCTTGATCCAGCGCGGGGCGAGTTCGCTGAAGGGCTCACACTGGACAGGAGCGGCCATCACGCATATTGCGCCACGGCAGCCGGGAGGATCCTAAGAATCTCGCTCACCGATGGCACCAGGTCCGAAGTTGGGCGATTGCCAGACCCCCCGGCGAACAGGTCGGTCTTCGTGCTGGGGCTGGCCTTCGATTCCCGTGAGAATCTGTACATTGCCGTGGCATCGACCGGGTCATACCGCAGAGGCGTTTACAGACTCACGCGCGGAAGTGACCGGGCCAGTCTGTTTGCTTCGACGGACATGGTCTGGCCCAGTGGTGTCGCCGTGGATGCCGATGATTGTTTGTTCGTTGCGGATGCATCCGGGAAAATCCTCAAGGTTTCGACCGAGGGTCGAGTCTCGACGTGGTTCAAGCAAGTCGAGTTCACGGCCCCCGATGATGCTTCGGCGTGCACGACCGGTCATCGTATCGGTGCCAACGGGCTCTTGGTCCAGTCCGATGCGTTGATCTTCAGTAATACGGACCGAGCCTCGCTGGTCAAGGTTGCCCGCAATCCGGATGGTTCGGCAGGCGCGGCCTCATTCATCGTGGCGCCGAACTGCGCCACTTTTCGTGGGGTGGATGGTATCACGTCGGGTTCCGCTGGCGTGATTTACGTGGTGTCCAACCAGCAGGGGGCCGTTCTGGCCGTTTCACCTGGTGGCACCGTCACCACGGTGGCATCAGGCGCCCTGTTCGATGCGTTCCCTTCGAGCCTGGAGTATTCTGCAACCAACAGAAGCTTGTTCGTGATCAACGCGGCATTCGGAGACAAGAAGGAGCCTCGTCTGGTCAAGGTACCTCTGGGCGACTAGCCTGGCCGGGGAGGATCCGTCATCCATCAGCGCTCCCGGAATCGGTTACTTCCATCAGATCCCGTGTATGTATAACTTGTGAAAATTGCTGATGGTGGTCAACTGATGCGGCTCCAGTTCACACGTGATTTCTTTGAGCCTTCAAGATACTTTCGGACGATCTGATTTTCTGACCTGGTAATTTCAGGATCGGAAGTAAGCAGGTTGCCTGCAGCTGTTCTGGCGAGTTGTAATATGTCTCCGTCTTTACTTAGATCCGCAATCTTCAAATCCAGAATTCCACTTTGTTGCGTACCCATCAGATCACCGGGGCCGCGAAGTTTGAGGTCAGTTTCCGCAATTTCAAAACCATTGTTTGTCCGAACCATGGTTTCCATTCTTACCCTGGAATCGG
>JBEIFE010000117.1:0-5886 GCA_040382575.1 Candidatus Sericytochromatia bacterium | reverse complement strand
GTGAACTCGACCAGCAGTTCGTCAAACGGGTCGGCTGCTGGGTCTGGATCCCTGGACGGACGAGCATGAGAACCTCCTGAAACACCTTGCGGGTCAACTGTCATGCTTATCCCGGACATTCCATCACCGGGTTCTTATGCTTGAAAAAAGAAAGAGTTAAGAATGCGACGAATCGCGTGACGGAAGCGTCTGTCCCGATGGCGCTTCCCATGCCATAATGGGCCGCGAACCTGTCGAGATCTCCCCGTCGCTCCAGACGGAGAGGTCGCCTGTGGATGATGCCGGAGCTTGCGATGACGCAGAATGAGCCGAGCTGGCTGGTCGGGGGAAACGCCAGCTTCCTGGAGAGCCTCTACGAGCAATATCTGGCCGACCCGGGCCAGGTCGACCCTGCCTGGCAGGCCACCTTCGCGAGCTGGGGAGGCGGCAGGGCGGCGGGGGAAATTCCGCATGGCCCCGTGCAGGCGGAAATGCTGGCGATCGCCCGCGCCCCCCGGAATTTGCAGGTCTCTGTTCAGACCAGCGCCGCTCAGGCAAGCCCGGCTCAAGACGGGCTCACGGCCCATGGCATATCCGCGCTCATCCAGGCATTCCGCACCCTCGGCCACCTGCGTGCACGCACCAATCCGCTCGAACTTCGCCGGCTGGTCGACGTGCCCGAACTCGATCTGGCTTATCACGGCCTCAGCGACGCCACCCTCGACCTGCCTGTCAAGGACGGAGGATTCGAGGGCACCCTGCGTGAGGTACTCGCGCAGTGCCGGAGCACCTATTGTGGGCCCATCGGTTTCGAATACGCCTACGTGCCGCGTCGAGAACGCGAATGGCTGCAGTCCCGCATCGAGGCCACCCGCGGTCACCTGAGCTTCACCAGCGATCGGCGCAAGCGTATCCTCGCCAAGGTCAACGCGGCCGAGGGGCTCGAGAAGTATCTGCATCAGCGCTATGTCGGCCAGAAACGATTCTCGCTCGAGGGCGGGGACTCTCTGATCCCCTTGCTGGATGCAGCCTATCACCGGGCCGGTGAACAGGGGGTCCGCGAGGTCGTACTCGGCATGGCGCACCGTGGGCGTCTCAACGTCCTGGTGAACCTCTACGGCAAGAAGAGCAGCACGCTGTTCTCCGAGTTCGAGGGCACCAAGCATATCGACCCGAAGCTGTCCGGGGACGTGAAGTATCACCTGGGCTTCTCATCGGACCTCGAGACGTCCGGCGGTTCCGTCCATCTCGCCCTGGCTTTCAACCCGTCACACCTCGAGATCATCAACCCCGTCGTGGAAGGCTCGGTCCGGGCCCGCCAGGACCGGCGCGCCGATTCGGCCCATCGCCAGGTTCTGCCCGTCCAGATTCATGGTGATGCGGCGCTCGCGGGCCAGGGAGTGGTCGCCGAGACGCTCAACCTCTCGTGCCTCCGCGGATTCGAGACCGGCGGCAGCCTGCACGTCGTCATCAACCACCAGGTCGGGTTCAGCATCTCGGATCCGCTCGACGCGCGCACCGGCCACTACTGTACCGACATCGCCAAGATGATCGACGCGCCCGTGTTCCACGTGAACGGTGACGATCCCGAGGCGTGTGCCTGGGCGGCCGAACTTGCGATCGACTACCGCATGACCTTCCAGCGAGACGTGTTCATCGACCTCGTGTGCTGGCGACGCTACGGTCACAACGAGTCCGACGAACCGCGCGTCACGCAGCCCGGCATGTACCACCAGATCGACGCCCATCCAGGTGTGCTGGCGATCTATGCCCGTCGACTCGAGCAGGATGGTGTCGTGACGGCGGACGAGGTCCGTCAGTTACAGCGCGATTACCGCGACGCCCTCGACCGCGGGGAGCGAGTTGCCGAGGCACGCGAGAGCGACTATATCTCCATCCACGGTGCCCCCTGGCAGCCCTACATTGGCCAGACCTGGCAGGCTCCTGCCTCGACTGGCGTTCCCACGGCGACGCTACGCGAGTTCGGCCTCGCACTGACCACCACGCCCGAGGGCTTCGAGCTGCACACCCGTATCCAGCGCCTGATGCAGCAGCGGGTCGAGATGACCGAGGGCAAGCTCCCCATCGACTGGGGCTTCGCCGAGAACCTCGCCTACGCGACACTGCTGGCCGAGGGACATCCCGTCCGACTGTGCGGTCAGGACGCGGGTCGTGGCACCTTCTTCCACCGGCATGTCGTGCTGCACGACCAGTCGCGTGGAGGCTCGCCCGAGGGGCGTCTACACCTGCCCCTGCAGCATCTGCGATCGAGCCAGGCCTGGTTCCAGGTCATCGACAGCACCCTTTCTGAAGAGGCCGTGCTGGCCTTCGAGTACGGCTACACGAGCACCGAACCCAATGCGCTCGTCATCTGGGAAGCGCAGTATGGTGACTTCGCCAACGGCGCCCAGGCCGTCATCGACCAGTTCATCAGCGCGGGCGAGCTCAAGTGGCAGCGCCTGAGCGGTCTGGTCATGTTCCTGCCGCACGGTTTCGAGGGTCAGGGCCCCGAGCACTCCTCGGCGCGGCTCGAGCGCTATCTGCAGCTGTGTGCGGAAGAGAACATGCAGGTCGTGGTGCCCAGTACCCCGGCCCAGATGTTCCACATGCTGCGTCGCCAGATGATCCGCCCATACCGCAAACCCCTGATCGTCATGACGCCCAAGAGTCTTCTGCGCCACAAGCTCTCGGTCTCCACGCTCGCCGAGCTCGCGCACGGCCGCTTCCAGGAAGTCATCCGCGACGATCGCTCGACCGAGGGCATCCAGCGCGTGGTCGTCTGCAGTGGCAAGATATACTTCGAGCTGATCGAAGCCCGGGAGAGCCGCCGGCTCGAGCACGTGGCGCTCGTGCGCCTCGAACAGCTTTACCCTTATCCCGATGAGGCGCTGCGAGCAGAACTCGACCGGTACCCCGGGGCGACGGTCATCTGGACCCAGGAAGAACCCGAGAACCAGGGGGCCTGGCGCGAGACCCGCGATGCCCTGCGGACCTGCCTGCGACCGGACCAGACGCTCGAACTCGCGAGCCGTCCGTGCTCGGCCTCGCCTGCCGTCGGTTCAACCGCCAAGCACATCGAGCAACAGAAGAAACTCATCGACGCCGCCCTCGGCGAACCGGTTCCGTCGGCCCTGGGGGCCGTGGGCAGCCGCTCGTAGCCGGGAATCCCGTTCACTCAAGGAGTCGCCATGCGCATCGAAGTCAAGTGCCCCGCCTTCTCGGAATCGATCACCGAGGGCCGTCTGCTCCCCTGGAGCAAGCGGGTCGGCGAGGCCGTTTCGCGCGGTGACGTGCTCGTGGGCGTCGAGACCGACAAGGTCGTCCTCGACGTCAATGCCCAGCAGGATGGTGTGCTCGTCGAGATCGTGAAGCCCGAGGGCGAGATCGTGCAGGCCGGCGACCTGATCGCCGTGATCGACACAGCCGCCACTGCCGCAGCTCCCGCTGCGAGCGCCCTTGCGACACCTGCCCCCGTCGCCGCTCCGGCGGCCGCGACACCGTCCGCGATCGCCCCGGCCGCGGACGTGGTCCTCAGCCCGGCGGTCCGCAAGCTGGTCGCCGAATCGGGAGTGAGCCCGGAGGCGATCGCCGGGACCGGCAAGGACGGTCGCCTGACCAAGGGGGATGTGCTGGGCCACCTCGAGGGTGCCGCCTCCGTGGCAGCCGCCCCTGGTGCCGCTCCTTCCGTGGCGGTGGCCCCGTCTCCGGCTGCTGCTCCCGCACCGGCCGTTTCACCCGCGCCGACGCCCACCGTCACCGTGGCAGCCGGTGAGCGCGTGACCCGTCGCGTGCCCATGACCCGCATCCGCACGCGTATCGCCGAGCGCCTCAAGCAGGTCCAGAACACGGCCGCGATCCTCACGACCTTCAACGAGATCAACATGCAGGCCGTCATGGACCTGCGCAAGAAGCACCAGGATGCCTTCGTGAAGCGCCACGGCATCAAACTGGGCTTCATGAGCTTCTTCGTCGCGGCCGTGACCGAGGCGCTCAAGCAGTACCCGGTCATCAACGCCTCGGTCGAGGGGAACGACATCGCGTACCACGGCTTCTTCGACATCGGCATCGCCGTGGCGTCCGAGCGCGGTCTGGTCGTGCCCGTCCTCCGGAACACCGACACCCTGAGCCTCGCCGAGATCGAGAAGGCGATCGGTGGGTACGCCGAGAAGGCTCGCGGCAACAAGCTCACGCTCGAGGATCTGTCGGGCGGGACCTTCACCATCACGAACGGGGGCACCTTCGGTTCGCTGCTCTCGACCCCCATCCTGAACGCCCCCCAGAGCGGCATCCTCGGCATGCACAACATCGTCGAGCGCCCCGTCGCCGAGAACGGCCAGGTCGTCATCCGCCCGATGATGTACGTCGCGCTCTCGTACGACCACCGGATCATCGACGGCAAGGAAGCGGTGCTGTTCCTCGTGACGCTCAAGAACCTGCTCGAGGATCCCAGCCGCATGCTCCTGGGTATCTAGCCACCACGAAGGACACCGACACGCCATGGAACTGTTCGACGTCATCGTCATCGGCGGAGGCCCCGGGGGCTACGTCGCCGCCATCCGCTCCGCCCAGCTCGGGCTCCGCACCGCCTGCATCGACGACTGGACCGGCGCCGACGGCAAGGCCAGCCTGGGCGGTACCTGTCTCAACGTGGGCTGCATCCCCTCGAAGGCCATGCTCGACTCGTCCGAGCGACTGGAGCAGATCCAGCACGATGCCTCCGCCCACGGCATCCAGGTCCAGGGCGTCTCGCTCGACCTGGGCAAGATGCTCGGACGCAAGGATGAGATCGTCCGGACCCTGACCCAGGGCATCCAGGGGTTGTTCCGCAAGAACAAGGTCACGGGTATTCACGGCCGCGGAACGCTAGTATCCCGGCAAGGTGACCAGTGGGTCATCGGCGTGGGAGACGTCCGCTACGGCGCCCGCCGCGTCGTGATCGCGACGGGGTCCACGCCCCGGACGCTGCCCATCGCGCCGTTCGATGGTGACCGCATCGTCGACAACGCGGGTGCCCTGGCCTTCAGCGAGGTCCCGGCCCGCCTGGGCGTGATCGGCGCGGGCGTCATCGGGCTCGAGCTCGGGAGCGTCTGGCGCCGTCTGGGCTCCCAGGTCACGGTGCTCGAGGCGAGCCCCGCGTTCCTGGCGGCGGCCGACGAGGCCATCCAGAAGGAAGCCCACAAGCAGTTCCAGAAGCAGGGCCTCGACCTGCACCTGGGCGTGTCCATCGAGACGATCGAGAAGACCGACCAGGGCGTGAGCGTCCTGTACCAGGAGAAAGGCGAGAGCCAGCTCCTCGAGGTCGATCGCCTCGTGGTGGCCGTCGGCCGCGTGCCCAACACGCGGGGCCTGGGCGCCGAGGTCGTGGGCCTCGAGCTCGACGAGCGCGGTTTCGTGAAGGTCGACGGGCACTTCAAGACCAATCTGCCCGGCGTGTACGCGGTCGGCGACGTCATCGGCGGCGCGATGCTCGCGCACAAGGCCGAGGACGAGGGTGTGGCCGTCGCGGAACTCATCGCGGGCCAGGCCGGGCACGTCAACTACGACGTCGTGCCGTGGGTGATCTACACCTCGCCCGAGATCGCGTGGGTGGGCAAGACCGAGCAGCAGTTACGCGCCGATGGCGTGGCCTACACGAGCGGGAACTTCCCGTTCATGGCCAACGGCCGCGCACGCGCCCACCATGACGTGCGGGGCATGGTGAAGGTGCTGGCCGATGCGAAGACGGATCGCGTCCTGGGCGTGCACATGATCGGTCCCCAGGTCTCGGAACTCATCGGCGAGGTCGTGACGCTCATGGAATTCGGGGGCAGCGCCGAGGACCTGGCGCGTACGGTCCATGCCCATCCGACGCTCAGCGAGGTCGTCAAGGAAGCGGCGCTGGCCGTCGGACAGCGCGCGATCCACATC
>JBEIFE010000116.1:0-5889 GCA_040382575.1 Candidatus Sericytochromatia bacterium | reverse complement strand
GGGGGGTCGTTCGATTCTGGAGTGCGGGTGACCGGTACGGTGGTACGGGCATTCACGGTCAATCCAGGCCGTTCCGGGTCTGGATCATGCCGGACGTCACCGAGTAACTTCGGAGTCCTCGAAAGCCTTGGCCAGTGCCTGATCGAGGTCTGCCCACAGGTCGTCGACATGCTCGATCCCGACTGACAGCCGCAGCAGACCGTCCGTGATGCCCACTCCGAGTTGCACGTCGGTCGGCACATCGCTGTGTGTCATCGTGGAGGGGTGTTCCACCAGGCTTTCGGTACCCCCGAGGCTCACGGCGAGTTTGCACAGGCGTACACCATCGAGAAACCGGAAAGCCGCCTCCTTGCCACCGCGGATCTCGAAAGCCACGATGGCACCTGGTCCCGAGCATTGCTTTTCGTAGATCAGGCGCTGCGGATGCCCCGCGGGAAGCAATTCAGGGTAATGGACGGCATCGATGCGGTCGTCGGCATGCAGCCTGGCAGCCAGGATCCGAGCATTTTCACACTGAGCGGCCATCCGGATCTTCAGTGTCTCGAGCGATCTCAGCAGCAACCAGCATGAGAACGGGTCAGGTACGGAGCCCAGGATCGTCCGGTACACGGAGATGGGATCGAGGATACTCGCTCGTCCCGATACGGCTCCCGCGATCACGTCACTGTGTCCACCGATGTACTTGGTAGCGGAATACAGATTGAGGTCGGCGCCGAATTTCAAGGGATTCTGGTAGACCGGGCCAAGGAAGGTATTGTCCACGAACGTCAGCATCCCGCTCCCCGCCGGATGGGCAGCTTTGACGGCCCGGATGGTTTCTTCGATGTCGATCATGCGGTTCGTGGGGTTCGCCGGGGTCTCGAGAAACAGGATGCGGAGAGATTCGCCGATCTCAGCTGCCAGGTTGGCCAGTTCCGCGGGCGGTGCGTCAGCTGCGAACGAGCGCGTGTGAATACCGAACCGCGGGAGGATGTTCATCATGAGATACTCGGTCCCGCCATAGACCGGCGAACTGTAGAGGACCGTATCCCCGGGGCGACAGTGAGCCAACACGGAGGTGCTGATGGCCGCCATCCCGCTTGCGAAGCTCAGGGCGCTTTCGGTGGAGTCCCACAGGGCGAGCCGTTCTTCCAGGATTTCGAGGCCGGGATTGTTGAGCCGCGAATAGATGAGGCCCATCGCCTGAGAGGGGTCGCGTTCTTCCAGGCCGTAGGCCCAGCGGAAGTACTGTTCTCCATCGACGGCGCGTCGAAAGGCAAACGTCGACGTCATGAAGATGGGGGGCTTGATGGCTCCCTCGGAGAGGAACGGATCATATCCCAGGCTCATCATGCTGGATTCGGGATGACGGGGTCTGAAGTCGTTCATGGGGAGTCCTCCTGCCGCCAGGTCACACGTCCTCCTGCCGTCAGGAGACACCTCATCGTGCCTCGTTCGAGCTTACCGCGGCCGGATTCAACCGGGCAGCTCTTGGCTTCAATCTCGTGACATGCGTCGCGATATCGGTGATAAATATCACTTGTTGGTGCAAGTAGCCCCGTGACATGGGTTTCAAATCCCCGGTATGCGGGGCATGGTGGCTTGACCGTCCGGATACGGTCTCGAACGCAAGGAGAGGTCATGCCAGGTGACAACTTGACGGTGCTGGTCGTCGGAAGCGGGGCCCGGGAAAATGCCATTGCTGCTGCCCTGCTCCGGTCTCCGCGTGTGGGAACCGTACATCTGGCACCCGGAGCGGGCTCGCCTTCTGACCGTGTCGTCCGGGTGAACATCGATCCTCGCAACGTCGATGCCCTCATCGATCATGTGCGGTACTTCGGGATCGACTGGACGATCGTGGGCTTCGAGGCTCCTCTGATCTCGGGGCTCGTCGACCGTTTCGAGGCCGAAAATCTCAAGGTGTTCGGCCCCCCCGCTTCGGGGGCCCGTCTGGAAGCATCCAAGGCCTTCTCGAAAGCCTTCATGGCCCGCCACGGGATTCCCACGGGGACCTTCGAGATTGCCAACTCTTTCACCGAGGCGCGGGCAGCCATCGAGAAGCTCTGGAAACCGGAAGGCCTGGTGATCAAGGCTCACGGGATCACCCCGGGCCAGGGAGTCGTCGTCGCTTCCTATGCCGCCGAGGCCGAGCAGGCAGCCTATGCCTGGCTCGAAGAGGGCGTACACGGCTTCGCCGGTCGCGTGGTCGTCGTCGAAGAGCGTCTCGTGGGTAGCGTTGCATCGATCTCGATCGTGACCGACGGGCGCACATGGAAAGCGCTCCCGGTCACACGTACGTTCCATCGGATGCAAGACTCCGACCGAGGCGCGTTCACCCCGGGCATGGGGACGGTTGCTCCCTTCAGGCTTGACGAGGCCGAAACCCGGCAGCTGAACACGGAAATCATCGAGCGCACCATCGCGGGACTACAGGCCGATGGAATCCCGTACCGGGGGTTCATGACGTTCGATGTCATGCGCACGCCGGCTGGACTCCGGTTGCTCGAATTCGACTGTCACCTGGGGGATCCAGAAGCGCAGGCCTCGCTTGGCCTCATCGATACCGACTGGCCCGACGTGGTGGAGGCCGTCTTCGAAAGCCGGTTGCATGAGGTCCACTGGTCCATCCGGGACGCTCATCGCGTCGCAATTTCGGTCGTGGACCCGACGTATCCGCGAGCACTTTCCCGGGGCCATTCCGTGACGGGGCTTCCGGATCAAAAGTCGGGCCTTGAATGCTATCTGGCCAATCTTGAGCCCATCGACAATGGCAATTTCGTCAGTTCGGGCGCGTGTCTGTTGACGGTGGTGGGCGAGGGCGAGAATCTGGGTCTCGCCCGGCATCTGGCTTACGAAGGGGTCGAGAACATCTTGCTCGGCGATCGCCGTCCCCACTACAGGCAGGATATCGGCTGAACAGAAGTGTCCCGGGAATGTGGACAGGGGCTGCTCAGGTGGTAACCCGGGTCAGCCGGCGTCCAGGTGGTCAGCCACCAGACGTGCCGTCAGGCGGGCCATTTCTCGTTCAGTCAGGGCCCATTCCCAGGTCTCGTCGCCACGCTCACCCACGGTTGTGATCCTGCCTCGTTCGAGCAGGTCCACAAGTCTTTCCTGTGCTTCCAGATCCGAGATCTCGCGTTCCCGGAAGGCCCGACGGAGTTCCTGAAATGCGTCACCGCATGTGATGTGGTAAATCAGTTCGTCCAGGTCAATCTGGTAGGTTCTTGTGATGCGCGGCATGTCATCTCCGGGGCACGAATCGCGACTCCAGTGACCAGTAAAGCACGCCCCAGGGCACCTCGATGGTTTTCGGGCTGAAGTCGTCACTCGAGGAATCCAGGGACAGCGTGAGATCCAGGTCTCGGTACGGCAGCTTGCTCGAACGGTTGCCCGTCGCCATCAACGACTTACGAAGCGTTCTCAGGATGCCGAGCACCTGGGAAAGTTCACGTGGACGACCTTCATGGGCACATGCAAACCGTGCGAGGATAGCCAGGGCATGGTCATCGGGTAACTCGCTCGGGAGGGCTACCTCTACCCTCAGGCGAACCATCTGGTCACCATCGTTCACCATGCGCACGATGGTAGCGAGGCTTCCTACCCGCCCTGCATAGAGAATTCCCGGTTCCGACGAATCCGGGACGTGCTTCCAGATGGAGCGCGACATGGTCTTCATGCTGCGCTCGATATCCCCGCTTTTGAGGATGGCCCCCGAGCCAGCCTCTTGCAAAAGCAACAGACAGCAAAGCCACATCGCAAGGCGGAGGCCTGCTCTCAACGAACGCCCCCCGTGAGGACGATTCCCTCGAGGGCTTCGAGAAGTTCGGGATCGAAACGCCCCGAAGTCCTCATATCCTCGAGCGCTCGCTGGTCCGGTCTGGCCGGCCGGTAGGAACGTTCATGGGTGAGGGCCTCGAAGGTTTCCGCGACTGCCAGGATGTGAGCGAGGCGAGGGATGTCGTTCCCCTTCAAGCCGAGGGGGTAGCCCGATCCATCCCAGCGTTCACGGTGGTGGCGGACGATGGGAACGACCCCGCGCAGAGCCTCGATCGGATCGATGAGGCGAGCCGTGATCTCGGGCTGGGACTCGACGATGGCACGCTCATCCTCGGTCAGTCGTCGGCCTCTCACGTCCGGTTCGCCTGGTAAGGCCAGCCGCCCGAGATCTCTCAACATGGCGGCCAGTCTGAGAGCTCCCAGGTCGGTGGGGGGCACGTGCAGAGCCTGAGCAAGTCGCAGGGCGAGTTCAACGAGGCGATCGGTGTGGACACGATCAACCGGTTCCGATCCCTCGATAGCTTCTGCCAGTGCCATGAGCCCATGCAGCATCCAGTCTGCCCGCTCTCCCGCATGTTCGAGGCGTCCGATGGCCGCTGCCGTCAAGCCCGCCACCATCCGTGCATATCGGATCAGCGCAGGATCCTGTTCGGCCTCTGCACCGGGCACGACCAGACCGAGGCCGATCGCCTCACCCTGATGCACCAGCGGGACGACGAGGACGCGTTCGAGCCCGTCGCTCCCCAGACTTTCACGTATCGGGAGTGGGATCCGCTCATCGGAGATCTGAAACAGGATCGGCTGGGTCGTCTCGAAGGATCGGCCAGGCCAGGCATGAGCCACGTATGGAGCGATTTCCATTCGTTCACGAAAGGGTGACGCGGCCGTGGCCAGTATCTTCCAGTCTGATCCCCCCAGGGTCACGAGACTTGCGCGCTCGCTGGACTGACTGAGAGCGAGCGCATGGACCCCCACCTCCAGGATGGCGTCCAGGTCATCCAGACGTGCCAGGGATTCCTCGAGCTCGTGTAGGCGCACGAGGTGCTCGCTGGATCGTTCGTAGAATGAATGCCAGATCTGCGACAGGGCAATCTGCAGCGCATCCGAGAACTGCTCGACCTCGGAAAGGACGATGAGCCTCTCTGCCGGCGAGAAAGGGGCCTGCTGCACGTGTTGCGCCAGCGAACGAGTCAGGGACACGATGAAACTCTCGGACTGTGTCAGCGTCATGCCTCGCTGAATGAGCGCGTGCATCCGTCCTCTGAGATCACCACCAGGCAGGGCCGACGCATCGAGGGGCAGGCGCGCTCCCGCCTGGGTCGTCACGCGCTGGATGAGGCCGTCGATGCCCTGTTTCAGAAAATCGCGCCAGGCCATGGCTTCTTCCGAAACGGGGGCGAGATCCAGGCCGGAAAGGATCTCGAAGGCGTGTGCAGCCAGCGTGTCCACCGCATCGGCGAGGTGACTGGACCATGCCTGAGCATCCAGCTTGACCGTGGCCCTGGCAGGAAGGCGTCGTCTGACGGAGACCTCGGGATCGCGTCGCGATTCGAGATGGACGTAGGGTCGGTCCTGGACGGGCGTGATCGCACTGATTCGGTCGCGACCGGAATTCTTCGCGTGGTACAGGGCCGTATCCGCCAGGTCGACCAGCGTCTCCGGTCGCGTATCGGAGGCCTGCTTTCCGACCACCCCGATGGATGCCGTCACCGTGACGGGCGTCTGTCCCCTGCCCCAGAAGGTGTGGCCGGAAATGTTGGCCCGGATGCGCTCGGCAACCTCGAGTGCCTGCTCCGTCGAGGTCTCGGGCAGGATGACGGCAAACTCCTCGCCGCCGTACCTGGCGACGACGTCCGTTTCCCGGGTACTTTCCCTGAGGATCTGGGCAACTGCACGGAGGGCCTGGTCCCCCAGAAGGTGGCCGTGGGCATCGTTGAATGCCTTGAAATGGTCGACGTCACACAGGATGAGCGAGATCGGGTACCCGAACCGCGGCGCACGACGGAATTCGGCCTCGAGCTGTCGCTGGAAGTAGGCTCGATTGTAAACCCCCGTCAGACCATCCGTGATGGCGAGTTGCTGGGTGGTCTGGTACAGGAGCGCATTCTTCACGGCCACGGCCGCCTGTGAAGC
>JBEIFE010000115.1:0-5901 GCA_040382575.1 Candidatus Sericytochromatia bacterium | reverse complement strand
GCATCGGTTTCTGGGCATGGCTGGAACGGATGGCTCTCGACCAGCCCTCGACCTGATGCGGCTTGCCATGGAATCTCGCGCCTGGCTCGCTGTCACGCCCCTGCAGGATCTGCTCGAACTTGGCAACGAAGCCCGGATGAACTTGCCGGGGACGACCGAAGGAAACTGGCAGTGGCGCCTGCGTCCGGGCGCGTTACCGGAGGCACTCGCCGAAGGGCTTGCTGGCTTCACGCGAGTTACGGGCCGCGCCTGACATCAGGCGGCGGGTAACACGACCTTGATGGTGCTTCCCTCGCCCGGACGGCTCTGGATCTCGATCCGGCCCTGATGGGCGAGGACCAGGGCCCTGCAGACCGTCAGGCCCAGTCCGAGCCCACCACGGGATCGGGTCGATGATCCATCGACCTGGTAAAACGCATCGCACAGGTGTTCGAGCTGGGTCTGTTCGACCCCGATGCCCGTATCCGAAACCGTGATCCAGGCTTCATCGCCCACGCGCCGCTCTTCGACGCGGACCTTGCCACCCCTCGGTGTGAACTTGATGGCATTGGACAGCAGATGACGCACGACGTGGCCCATATGTAGAGGATCGGCTGCCACGGCGATCGGTTCCGGGGTTTCGGAGCGCTCTAGCACGATCCCCGCGTCGCGGGCCCGATCGCCCCAGGTGGCACACGCGCCTTCGACCAGAGACGTCAGATCGATCTCCTCGACGCTGAGTTTCACCGTCGATCGCTCGTGACTCGAGAAGTCGAGCAGATCATCGATGATCTCCTGGAGGTGGCGGGCAGCAACCTGGATCTCGTGGACGTACATGGACTGGTCACGAAACTCCGTACCATTCATCGCGTCTTCCAGAAACTCCGCATAGGCCGTGATGGCCGCCAGAGGAGTCCGGAGTTCGTGGGAAACGTTGCTGACAAACTCCTTTTTCATCCTGTCCAGGTCGGCCAGCCTTCCGGCAACCTCGGCCTGCTCCAGGATCCGGACCCGCGTCCGTCGCTGGACCTTGAGGCCCTCGGCGGCACAGCGGAATGCCCAGACCTGACGACCGTCGGCCGCCATCCGGATGGTTACGTCGGTCGGAACGGCCGATCCATTCCGCGCCTGTCCGAAGAGGATGCCTCGCCAGTTCTGTCCAGCTTCGAGCCTGGATCCCGTCACAGGCCCCCGCACGCCAGGAAAAAACAGGGCCTGCAATGAACACCCGACGATTGAACGGGCCCCTTCACAGCCGAACATCTCGAGGAAGGCGCGGTTCACCTGGAGGATGGTGCCCTCGGCATCCATGATGGCCGTCGCGTCCATGAAGTCGAAGACTTCGGACGCCGCCGTGAACCGTTCCGCTGACTCGATCTGGACGTCGTGACCCATGCTCGGCACCTCGTGAGTTGCACTTGCAGGAAGGAGAACTGGCTCGGGAGGCCCAGAACCTGGATCCCACGATAGCCAATCGGACGAGCATTCGTACAGGGTACAAACATCACGATAACAGGCCTCAGGTGTCACCAATTCGGGTGTGAGTGGCCAACAGGGCCCCGGATGGTACGATCGCGTCCATGAGACTCCCCCAGTATTCACCCAGCAAGCTGTCGGTCTATCTTGAATGTCCCCGGCAGTATCGTTTCCAGTACCTCGACCGTCTGCCACGACGTCCCTGGGCCTCCACGAGCCTCGGTCTGTCGGTGCATCGCGTGATGCAAAGCATCCATGAACGGGGCGGCGCCCGCGAGGTGTCCCCCGAAATGGCTCAGGATCTGCTGGGGACACACTGGCATCGAGCCGGCTTCTCGAGTGCCGAGGAAGAAACCCGGGCGCGCGAACGTGGACGCCAGATGCTCGCACGGTACCTGGAGACGTGGGCCGGACGGGAGGGTTCGCCCGTGTGGGTCGAAAAACGAGCCACGGCTGCGATGGGGCACTATCGCTTGCTCGGCATTCTCGACCGCCTGGATAGACATGCGGACGGCACCCTGGAGATCATCGATTACAAATCCGGCATGATGCCGACTGCGCCCTCCGACCGAGCCGTCCTCCAGATGGTCATCTATGACCGGCTCGTGGAGGCCAACCTGGGCGAGAAGCCCGTCGCCCATTGCCTGCACTACCTGGCAACGGACACGCGACTGCCGGTCCCGATCGATGACGAGGTCCGTGAGCGCGTGATGGAAGTCGTCCAGGACACGGTCCAGGCCATCACCGAGGAACGGTCCTGGTTGCCGCGGGCAGACGAAGGATGTTCGTCATGTGACTATCTGATGCGATGTCCGGAAGGACGTCGCGCGGCACGATCCGATCCACATCGGGGATGACATATTTATGGTCATGATGTATCATGTTCTCCTTGGCCGACGAGGAGGACACGATGCCATCCCGATTTCGATTTCCCGATGGAGCCCGGATGCTGCCGAGGCTCGCCGCCTTGCCCCTCTTCCTGCTCGGATGTGGTGGTCAGGCGATCCTCCAGCCCGACCACCGACCAATCGAACTTCCTGCTCGCTCGCTCGCTCAATGGCAAGACCACTGGACGCACGTCGCCATCGGAGAAGCCCTTGTCGCCGCGAATGGCCTCCCGGGTCGCCCGGGGACGGACCTGGTTCGTGTCCGATGGCGGCAAGGGAAAGCCTGGTGTGGAGACGCACCGCTCTCTGTGCCCGCCCCGGGACGCATGCCCGCAACCTGGAGTGAGTGGCTCGCTCTGGCCGTGCCGCCAGGGCTGTTCCAGCATGCGGCCAGGACACGCGCAAGGTGGACGGGAAACCAGCTCGTACTCGAGGGTTCACCCCGGATCGTCTCGACCTTCCGGGAAGACATGCCCGTGACCTCCAGGCTGGAACTGGGGGGTCACGTGATGTCCATCGCGATGCTCGTCTGGTCGTAAATGCCCGTCAAGGCCGAAGGAGCGTGCCATGGAGCGAACCCGGCGGAACCTGCTGGGCCTCGAAAGGGGTCAAGGCGCGGATGACAACCCGCTTTTCGGACACCTCGGTGGTCTCTGCAACCGTTCCGACGCGCCGGAAAGCCACCTCGGATCGTCCGGGTGACACCAGCGGGAAGGTCCAGATCTCGGGCCCGGCGCTTCCCACACGGAAGCGATAGGGAAAGCCATGGACCCGGCGTCCCCCTTCGACGAGTACTTCCCAAGCCTCGCCCGGACTGACGGGCAAGGTCACGGTAACCTGCTGACCGACGACTCCTGAAACGGTCGCTTCAGGTAGGCCATCACCCACAATAGGCGACGTCATGGGCCAGGCAGATGCCAGCATGGCCAGGAGAACCTGCTTCACGCCATCCTCCTTGCTGGTGACGTATCATGAACCGTATACCCGATCGACGAGAGATGGAGGGGCAGAACAGATGAAGCCTCTGCTCGAGGTACACCAGCTCACCAAATCCTTCGAGGGACGCCCCGTCGTCCGGGGGATCTCGTTCGAGGTTGCCGCTGGAGAGATCGTCGGGTTACTCGGTCCAAACGGGGCGGGCAAGACCACGACGCTCCAGATGCTGGTCGGACTCACGTCACCGACTTCCGGAAGCATCCGGGTGGACGGTCTCGACCTCGCGCACCAGCGGGAGGCGATCCTGTCCCGGATCAACTTCTCCTCGACCTACGTCTCGCTGCCCTATGCGCTGACGGTCCAGGAAAATCTCGAGGTCTTCGCAAGGCTCTATGGAGTCCGGGACCGGCGCGGGGCGATAGAGCGGGTCCTCGAAGCACTCGACCTCGGAACGATGCGAGACCGCCTTACCCGGGAACTCTCGAGCGGTCAGCAGACCCGCCTCCATCTGGCCAAGGCGCTCATCAATGAACCGAAGTTGCTGATACTGGACGAACCCACGGCCAGCCTCGATCCGGACGTCGCCGATCGCATCCGGACCCTGCTGACCGAGCGGTCGCGCAGCACGGGCATGAGCATCCTGATGACCAGCCACAACCTGGCAGAGGTCGAGAGGATGGTCGATCGTCTGGTGTTCTTGCAGGCCGGAGAGATCGTGGCCGAGGGGACACCGGAGAGCATCCTCCGCGCGCATGACGCCCCGGACCTCGAATCCTTTTACCTCAGGGTTGCCCGTGGCGGCTCATCGAGATCGGATGAAGAGTCGTGAAAGCCGGCCGTATCGCAGCGATCGCCCTGAGACACGCCTATGTCATCCGACGCCACCCGATCCGCATCGCGGAGCTGGTCTACTGGCCGCTGCTGGACCTTCTGGTCTGGGGCTTCCTCGCCACCTATCTGGACTCCCACGGGGTGGGCCAGACTCCTGCCGGCCAGGTCCTCGGCACCCTCGTGGGCGGGCTCATCCTGTGGGACCTGCTATTCCGGGCCCAGCAAGGCGTCTCACTCGCCTATCTGGAAGAAGTGTGGTCGAGGAATCTCCTGAACCTGTTCGTCAGCCCGCTGACGCTCGGGGAATACCTGGTCGGTTCGCTGGTCGTGAGTTGCGTGAAGGTGACCTTCTCCACGGTACTCATGATTCTCGTGGCAGCGCTGGCCTATCACTTCCAGCTATTCTCGCTGGGGTACGCCCTGGTACCATTCGTGGCTTGTCTGTTGGCGATGGGTTGGTCCATCGGCATCGCGACGACGGCCGCGATCCTTCGCCACGGGCAAGGAGCGGAGAATCTGGCCTGGGCGATCGCTTTCCTGTTCCAGCCATTCTCTGCCGTCTTCTATCCCGTATCGGCACTACCGCTCTGGATGCAGCCAATCGCGCTGTCTCTCCCCTCGACGCACGTCTTCGAGGGGATGCGAGCGGTCCTGGCGGGGCAACCATTGCCGTGGAGTCAGGTCGGGTGGGCTCTTGGCCTGGACGTGGTCATGGGCATGCTGGCCGTGACCTATTTCAGACGATCCTTCCGCCAGGTCCAGGAACTCGGGTTGCTGGCCAAGAGCGGGGAGTGAGATGGCAGGCTCTGGCCTGCCATCAGCGCCTCATCAGTTCAGCCAGGACAGCGCCTGATCGAGATCTTCGAGTAGATCGCGCGTCGATTCGATCCCGACCGAGAGCCTCAACAATCCGTCCACGACGCCCCGCGCCTCGCGGACCTCGCGCGGGATGGAGCCATGGGTCATGGTCGGCGGATGCGTCACCAGGCTCTCGACGCCACCGAGACTCTCGGCCAGGCTGAAGAGTTGCAGAGATTTGGCGACGGTACGAGCCGACTCCAGGCCTCCCTTCACGACGAAGGAAACCATTCCGCCGTATCCCCGCATCTGGCGGGAGGCCAAATCGTGCTGGGGATGCGATTCGAGACCGGGATAATGGACCTGCTCGACCTGGGGATGCCCCTCGAGATGGCGGGCGAGCGCCAGCGCCGATTCACCATGCTGCCGCATGCGCAGGGCCAGGGTCTTGATGCCTCGCAAGGTGAGCCACGCATCGTGAGGGCCGGGAATGGCCCCCGCCGAATTCTGGATGAAACGGATCTCGGCAGCCAGATCGTCGCGGGAGGTCACGACCGCTCCACCGACGACATCGGAGTGTCCCCCGAGATACTTGGTCGTCGAGTGCACGACGATATCGGCCCCCAGAGCAAGCGGCTGCTGGAGATATGGACTTGCGAAGGTATTGTCCACCGCGAGCAGCACGCTCCGCTCCTGGCACAGGGTCGCCAGGGCGGCCAGATCGACCAGTCGCAACAGAGGATTCGTCGGCGTCTCTGCCCAGACCAGCTTCGTTTCGGGACGGAGGGCCGCCGAAACGCGATCGAGGTCGCGGGCGTCCACCCACGTGAACGTCAGACCGAAACGCTTCAGCACGCGCTCGAACAGACGATAGGTGCCGCCATAAACATCCTCGGCGACCACGACGTGATCCCCTGCGGAGAGCAATCGCAAGGTCGCATCGGTGGCCGCAACTCCCGATGCGAAGGCGATGCCGTGCTTGCCCCCCTCGAGG
>JBEIFE010000114.1:0-5957 GCA_040382575.1 Candidatus Sericytochromatia bacterium | reverse complement strand
TGGGTCCCGGGGGCGGGCTGGGTGGCGCTGGACCCCACGCCGGGTGCCTCCGAGCCACCCGATATGGGAGCCCGCGTCCGCGTTCCCCTGCTGGAGTGGGTGCGCTCGTGGGACACGACGGCCCTGGGGCCCGTCATCGGCCTCAGCGTCCTGGGGCTCGTCTTCGGTTCGGCCGCCACCCTGCTGCGTCGCCGGCAGCGGGTCCGTCCCTCCACCCGTGCTTACCTGCTCTGGCGCGAGGGCCTTGCCCGGCGCGGCTGGGCCGAAACGGACCGGGAGGCGACTCCGGCCATCCTGTTGGCGGCCCTGGAAGTCCGGGGGGTGGATCCACACTGGCTCGAGGAGGCAAGGGCCTTTCTGGCTCGCTACGAGGTGATCCGCTTCGGTGGCGAACCGGAGGATCCGGCCCTCCCGGACGAGGCCCGCAGGCTCCTCGCATCGCTTGCGCGTGAAACGGGTATGGAGAGCATCGCCTCACCCCGCTCCAGACGGTCCCCATGAGTTCCTTTTTCGTCCGAATTGCAACCCCGATGTCGCGTATCGCCGCCAGTCTGATCCTGGTCGCGATGCTCGGGGGCTGTGACCTCTGGCTCGCCTCTCCGACGATGCCGGGCCTGGCGCCGGGGTTCGGGATTCCCCTCAAGGGGCGGGTTCTCGATGCCCGGACGGGCCTCGGGATCGGGGGAGCAACGGTCATGGGGGGCCTCGGGCGCAATGCCTCGGCGGCGGACGGGACCTTCGAGGTGTACTGGGATCTCGCAGCGGGCCGCGAGGTGTCCATCGCACGCGCGGGCTATGTCTCGACGACCCGCGTCTTCGATGGCTCCCAGTCGGGGGCGACCTTCTTCCTCTCGCCGACCAGCTTCTCTAGTGGGGGGATGCCCAACCGCGAGGTCGCTCTCACGGGGACGCTGCGCAACCGGGATGGTTCGCCGCTCACGGCCAACGGTTCGGTGAGCTTCGGGACGCTGGCCGACACGCCCGCGAACCTCCAGGAGGGCAGCTTTGCGTTCGCCGAGACCTTCGGAAGCTCGGGCACGGTCACGTCCGGGATCCTCGCCGGGGGACAGATCGTGGGAGGGCCGGTGGCTCCTGGGAGTACGCCGCAGGCCTTCCAGTACGCCTCGTTCGGGATACGCAGCCTCGACCTTCCCCTGGGGAATCCCGGGGCCAGCCGGAGCGTGACGGCCGATCTGTCGGTCCAGGATCTGGCCTTCCCGGAGGTCTCGATCGCCCTCCAGCGTCTGGCCGCTTTCCAGGCTCCTGCTCCCCGCGTCGAGGTCCGGCTCGACATGGGCATGCTCGGCACCGTCCGGGTAGCCCGTGCGCTGAGTTCGAATGCCTCCGTCCGGATTCCTTCGGTTCCGGGTGCTCGTCTCGTCGTCGAGGCGAACATCGTCGAGGCGGGTGGGCGCTCCGTGAGTCGGGCGACCCTCACGACCGATTACCCCTCGGCCGTCCTGACCCTGCCCATGCTGCCTCCGGTTCGCGTGAAGGGCCCATCGGACGGGGCGAAGGGCGTGGGGGGCACACCCGTCTTCCAGTGGGAGGCCGTGGCAGCCGACCGCCCCGTTCAGTATCAGGTGGACGTCTTCGAGGATGCCGGTGGGGGTACCCTCCAGCCGCGCTGGCGGGGGACGACCGCGAAGACCTCGATCGCCTATCCGGGATTCTTCGACTGGGATGCGAACGGGGGGGCTCTGTATCCCCAGGCGAGTTATTCATGGTCGGTCAGGGCCGTGTATGCCGATTCCGAGCCAGCTCCCGGCTCGCTGGCAGCGGATGACGTCCTGCCATCCGCTCGCGTTTTCCGGGCTCGCGCCTTCGAGAGTGTGACGACCGGCATGAGGTTCTCGAGATGACGGGGCTCACGCGCAAGGCAAGGAGGCTGCTCCCCCTTCTTGCGCTGGTCACGGCCTGTTCGTCCGGCCCCGGACCCGTCGGAGTCTCCCGCCCGGGAGCCTGGATCGTCGGCCTGGAGCCGGGGGCAGCCGAGGCCTTCCGGGCCCGTGTCGGATCGTCTGGCGAGGCGCTGGTCTCGGACGGGACACTCTTTCGCGTCACCTCTGCCGGGTATCCCGCCGGAGAGGTCCCGTCCCGCGCCTGGGTGACATGGCCGGGCGTCCGGTGGGTGGAGCCGGATACCCCGGTCATGGCCCCCACTGACTGGCCCTTGCCTGCGGGCGGGAAACCTTTTCAGCACAGGGTGGATTTCCGGACCGTTCAGGCTGGCCTTCCGGACGATCCCCTCTACGGTGCCGATCCCGTCGGGCCAGGTGGGCTTCCGCGTCGGGGATTGCCGGGGCAGTGGGGACTCGAGGCCACGCAGGTCCGGCAGGCGTGGGATCGGTCCACGGGGCAGGGCGTCCTCGTCGCCGTGGTCGATACCGGGGTCGACCTCGATCATCCGGATCTCGTGGCCAATCTCGATCGGGACCGGTCTCGCAATTTTCTCGAGGCCCGTCAGTCGGTCGATGACGACTACGGCCACGGGACTCACGTGGCCGGGATCATCGCGGCGGTGGCGAACAACCGGACGGGCATCGCGGGGGTAGCCCCGGGCAGCACGATCCTGCCCGTGCGCGTACTCGGAACCGAGGGGGGGAGCACGTCGGGCGTGGTCCAGGGCATCGACTGGGCGCTGCAGTGCGGGGCGAGGGTGATCAACCTCAGCCTGGGCTCGAACGTCTCGAGCCGTGCCGAGGAAGAGGTCATCCAGAAGGCCCTCGCGCGCCGCGTGGTGGTCGTGGCCGCCTCGGGCAACGACGCGCTCGGAGGAAATGCGCCGGACTACCCAGCTGCCCTACCTGGCGTGATCTCGGTAGCCGCGCTCAAGCGTGAGGTCGCAACGGACGGTTCGCTGACGGGAAAGCTCGTCCGGGCGGACTTCTCGAGCTTTCACCCGGCCGTGGCGATCGCCGCGCCCGGCGTGGATATCCTCTCGACCATGCCTCGACGGTTCACCTCTTCGGAGGCACCCTATGGCTACGCGAACGGCACCTCCATGGCCGCCCCGATGGTCAGCGGAGTCGTCGCCCTGATGCTCTCGGCGCATCCTGACTGGGGACCCGAGGAAGTTCGCCAGGCGCTCGTGACGGGGGCAGAGGATCTCGAATCGACCGGTCGGGACCTGTTCACGGGGGCCGGGCTCGTGCGCGCGGATCGCGGGTGGTGAGCGGGGCCGTCCCGCCTGGGAGGACCATGGGCTTCGAGATCCTGGCCGAAGTGACCCGGGGAGTCGTCGTCGAGAGCGTCCACCACGGGGCCTGGGTCGTGGTGGATGCGGCGGGTGAGGTCGTGGCGGCAGCGGGCGATCCGGGCATCGAGGTGTTTCCTCGCTCGAGCCTCAAGCCCTTCCAGGCCTTTCCCCTCCTCGATGTCGCGAGACGTCATGGTTGGAACCTCGACCCGCAGGAGTGGGCGATCGCCTGTGCCTCGCATGGCGGAACCTCGCATCATCTGGTCTGGGTCGAACGATTGCTCGAGCGGGTCGACCGGGCCCGTGCGGTCCTGGCTCCCGTAGGCGACCGGCGGCCAGCCCGGGACTGTCTCGTCTGCGGGCGGGGCTGGCCCCTGGACGAGGCTGCCGCAGAGGACCTGCGCCGCACAGGCGAGGACCCCTCGGTTTTGCACCACAACTGCTCGGGCAAGCATGCGGCCATGATGCTCACGGCTGCCGGATCAGGGTGGGATGTCGAGACCTACCGGGACCCCGGCCATCCACTGCAGGTGGCGATCGGGGAGGCGATCGGTCGCTTTGCGGGGGAACGCCCCTTCGTGGGCGGGGTGGACGGATGCGGTGTTCCGGCGTGGGTGCTGACGCTGGGGGGACTCGCCAGGGCGTTTTCCGCCCTGGGGCATGCCCCCGAGCTGGCTCCGTTGCGACAGGCCATGCAGGATTCCCCGGACCTCGTGGCCAGCCGTGGTCGTTTCGATACCGCCCTCATGCAGATGTTGCCTGGCCGGCTGGTCGCCAAGGCCGGCGCCGAGGGGGTACATGCCGGCGTGGATCCCGTGACGGGTCTGGCGTGGGCGCTCAAGATCGCCGATGGCAACCGGCGGGCCGTCTCGCCCGTCGTGATGACCCTGCTCGCACGGCAGGGCATTCTCGCGCAGGACTCACCGGATTTGACTCGCTGGGCAGAGGTGCCCGTCACGCGGGCTGACGGTACGCCCGTCGGGGTGGTGCGCGCCATCTGAGGCGAAGCCTTTCGGCATGGCCTCAGCGCGGCAAATGTCGATGCACGAGCCAGTCCATGAGCCAGTCCGTGTGCTTCACGACGTGCGACATGGTGGCGTTTTCCTTGCCGATCATGCCGGTCGCGATGGGGTTCTCGACCACCGGAGCCAGATTCTGGCGCAGCTGACGCAGCTCCCGGACCACCTTCATGGCTTCCGCATGCTGCTGGGGCGGCAGACGCCGCGGCACCATGTCCACCGAGCGGGCCATGAACCCCGCGATCACCGTCGGGATGAGGTTGGCCTTGCCCTGGTTTCGTAGAAGCCGGACCTGCATGCCGGCCAGGGTCGCGTGGATGGAGGCGACATAGTCCTCTTTCGAGCCGCCCCCGCGGACGCGCATCTGCCTGTCGAACAGGGTCTCGTGGTACAGGCCGCCGAACAGGGCCTTCAGGGACTGATCTGGTCGTCCACCCGAGACATAGCCCGCGGCCAGGAAGAACGCGATGTGGTGGACCTGGTTGTTCGAGGCGTCCGAGAAGCGCGGATCGAGGGTTCCGCGGCCCATCGTGTGGTCGGTGGCCAGAAAATCGGGCATCTTCGTGTCCCGCTTGGGGGACATCTTCAGGTACTTCAGGGTTTTCGTGTAGCCGCTGTCGATCAACTCGAGCTTCCGGATGTCTTCCGGGGTGAGCAGGCAGGCGCTCGCCACGGCCATCGCCGCATCCGCGCGGTCACGCGGGGGAGCTCCAGGAGCCAGCGTCTGGACCTGCCTCAGGGCCATTTCGAAGGCCAGGTGTGTCAGCTGGACGGCATCGCGGCGTGCCTGGACACCGCTCGAGACGGCTTCCAGCGTTGTCTTGAGGGCCCGTTGCAGGGTGTCGAACCGGATCACCTCACCCGTCGGACGGCCGGGCTTCCGGGGAGCGTCCTCGGTACGGTTCACGACCGGTTCGCGATGCGGGACCGCACCGGCTGCAGGCAGCGGAGGCAGGGGTGGCGGCGAACTCCGACGTGACGGGTTCAAGGTGATTCTCCCGGTGAGGCGTCTCGAGCGTCGAGATGTCGAGAAGGCGCCACGAGAGACTTGTACCCCGAAGCAACCGATGCGATCTGCCCCCGGGCGGCCAGGTCGCGGATGATGAGTTCGCAGGCATAGGCCGAGAGGGGCTTTTCGTCCAGGCGGCACCGGATGCGGGCTTCCAGCTTGAGGTCTGCCGGGATCTGGATGGTGAGCGAGGGCAAGGGGCGTCTTCCTGTTCTGTTCGACGGATCGTACCGCCCGTTCCTGTCACGGTGAACGCGGGTTCTGCGAGGATGCGGAAGAGGTGGTCGGATCCCGAGAACAGGAAAAGGGTACGCGGTGGACGGGCTCGGAGCATACGTACTTGCGGCGACAATGCGGGGCTTCGAGTTCATCCAGGCCGTGACGCAGGGGAGCAGGTAAGACACCTTCGAGTTTCTCACCTAGAGGGGCGATCGCCTCGCCATACGGTCTCGCCAGTTCCGTCAGCTCGACCTCGAGAGCATCGGGAAGCTCATCCGGGCCAGCACCTGTAGGGTTCAAGGACACGCGATTCCGCCTTCCACGAGCCCCGCCCGGCGCCTCGGGTCAGCCTCGTGGGGTGGTCACGCATGATAATCCATGCAGCCCCCGGACAGCGATACGTCGAGATTGGATGTGAGGAACCGTAAAGATCGATTCGATTCTTGAGGCCATCGATGTAAGCAATCGAAAATCGGCGATCGATAAATTTATTTCCGATATATCATCAACG
>JBEIFE010000113.1:0-5963 GCA_040382575.1 Candidatus Sericytochromatia bacterium | reverse complement strand
GGGCCTCTCGGGCCCGCTCGAGGACCGGATCCGTCGAGGGGGTCGCGTCCAGGATCCGGATGCGGCGAGCCATCTCGGGGCTGGCCACCGGGACGTCCGGGGTGATGGGCGGATGGAGGCCCAGCCAGCGGTAGGCCGGGCTCGCGAGGCGTGGCTTGCCCGCCTGCAAGCGGGAGTGACACAGGGTCAAGGTCTGGCGTGGGACATGCAAGAGGGCGTCGAACGTCAGCCGTTCCCGGCGCCCTGCCCCGATGGCCGTCTCGAGGGGATGGCCCTGACTGGCGAGGGCCTTGCGGGTGGCGAAGTCGAGGACGGGGTCGTCCTGGAGGCGCGCGGGGAAGGCGTCCTCGGCGGCACCCAGCACGAAGACGTGATCGAACCGGGCCCCGAAGACGGCGAGCGGCGTATGGAGGCCCACTCCCCCACGTCCCGGCGCCGCAGGCGTGGTCTGGAGGACCAGCATCTCACGCAGGTCGCTCAGGAAACGCCCCATGGAAATCGTCCCCGGGTTTCGATGGGTCGATTCTTGGAGACCTTTCTCCAGTCGGCCCAGCGCGATCGCTTCGCTCGCCCGGCCCCGGGCTCGCCGGGTGACTCCCAGGGACTGCAGGGTCGCATCCAGACGCGCCGTCCAGCCGCTGCGGGTGTCGTGTTCGGGCCAGATCAGCCCATCGACGGGGGCCCCGAGTGCGGTCCAGTCGCTCGGGCTTGCCGGATGCCGCTTTCGGGCCTCGCGACGCTTCCCGGTGTCGAGCGCACGGCACAGGCCGTGGCCGAGCAAGCGGAACGTCTTCTCGAAGGGGAGATCGCTCTCGATGACCTCCGTCAGGAGCGCGACCCAGTGGCCCACCCGGGTTTCCGTGAGCGGGATCTGGTAATGCGCGTGGACCGGCAATCCCATCTCCTCGGCGATCGCGAGGACAAGGGGCCCATGGGCGGCATCGTCTCGGGCGACCAGTGCCACCTGGTCCGGCTTGATGTCCTTTGCCAGCAATTGCTTGACGTGCGCGAGCACGCCGCGGACCTCCGCTTCCTGGTCCGGGAAGACCCAGCCCCGGGTCGCGACATGGTGGCTTGCCTTGCGCTGGCCCGGATCGGGAATGTCCACCGTCCAGCCGTCTCGTGCCAGCTGGGCCGCCCATTCGAGGTTCTCGGCATGCGCATCCCCCTCGTGGATGGGCAGGAGGACGACCGACCCGGACCCCGCGAGCTTCCGGAGAAAGGCCCGCTCGTCGGCGCCGAAACGGGGATACCCGTGGATCAGGACCTCCCGGGGAGCCTTCAGCATCCGGCTGGCGAGCCAGAACACCTCTGCGGGGTGATGGTGTCCCTGCGTCCGGAGCGACGCGACGAGCTCCCGGGCGAACCGGGCCACGCGCTGCACCCGGGGATCGGGGTGGGAGGCCAGGCCGTCCAGGTCGCTTCCGACGTGCAAGAGTTCCGCGATGATCGGGCCCAGCCGCGAAACCGTACCGGCCGGGTCGCGGTAGGTCTGGCGCTCGGCCACTTCTCGCATCATCCGGACCAGCGTCAGGGAGTCGACGGACGAGAGCCCCGAGCCTCGCATGGCCTCCCGGGCCTCGTGCAGGAGGCTGCGGTGAGCGGTTCCCAGAGCGAGCGCCGCGCGCGGATTGGGCGTGATGACCTTGCGCCCCGGCATCAGGTGCACGGCACGTTCGTGGGCATCCGGACTGAGGATCAGGCTGGGTGACATCTCGATGACCTCGGGGCTGGGTTGAACCGGGTAACCAGCTAACCCTCAGATGCCCCGTGAATGGGTCAGAATATCGAACTGTCTTTGATGTTTTTATCGGATGTCAGATGGGTGTCCACGCTCCCGGGTGCCTATCGCCAGGAAAACGGGGTAGTGACGTCCGTCGCGGTACACGTCGCAGGCGGTCTCGATTTCCACTTCCGTGAACCCGGTCTCGTGCATGAGACGCGACAGGTCCTCGCGGTCGAAGCCGTGGTGAAAGAGGCCGTCTACGTGTTCCGGGTGGAAGGTCCCGTCCTCGGCCTCGAGGTCGGCGATCGCCACCTTTCCTCCGGGCCTGAGGTGGGCATGCAGAGTCGACAGCAGCGCGCGCGTGTCTTCGACGTGGTGCATCGCCATGGCGCTCACGATGAGGTCCACCTCGAGATCGAGGGGCTTTTCCAGCAGGTTCCGGCAGTGGATCGTCACCTTGTCCGCGAGTTCTTCCTTCTTCGCCAGTTGCTCGAGCATCGCCGGAGACACGTCCACGGCGTGGATCCGGTTCACGAGCGGGGCGATCTTGCCCGCGATCAGTCCGGTTCCGGCTCCGAAGTCCATCACCGTGAGCTCGGCATGCCACGCGAGACGAGACCGGAGGGCCTCGAAAACGCCCGCCGAGATCTGGGCAGGAACGGGCTGATTGTCCCAGTCCGCGGCCTTTTCCTGGAAGTGATCGGGCATGGCCAAGCTCCTGTGGTGATCGGTGTCGGGATGGAATGTCTCATCATACCTCCAGGTGAGCGGGTTTCTTTCCTGCCCGTTCGCGGTAGAAGGCGGGCGAACCGTCCAGGATCCGGTCATCCGTCATCACGGGGGAATTTCGCATGCCAACCGTCCATCTCACCCTCGACGAGAGCGGCTCTTTCCGGGACGGCGATCTGTCGGCCATCGGGGGCCTCTGGTCGCGATCGCCCATCACCGAGGAGGACGCCGTGGCGAGCCTCGAAGCGGCCTATGAGCAGCCCTTGCCACCAGGGGGTTTTCACGCGACGGAGTGGGCGGGCGATCGCCAGGCCCTCCTCGAGCGGGCGATCGCCGACTGGTCGGCCCGGGAATGGAAGGGCGTGCTCTTCGAGCACGTCAGCCAGCGCACCATCATCGACAATGCGACGACCTACGTGAACGTTTTTGCCGAGGGTCTGTCCCGATTTGCCCGTGTCGCGGCAGCCGGTTCCTCGGATGGTCTGAGACTCGACATCACCATCGCGCATCGAAGTCTGCCCCGCGAATCGAACGTGAACATCCTGGATCGCACTCCGCCCGAGGCCTATATCTCTCGCATCCTCGAACGCCTGACCCTCGAGCACATCCGTGACCCGCTGGTCGGTGCGAATCGCTGGCAGCCTCGACTCGCCTTCAGGGGTGGGACCCGGGACGCGCGCTTGATGCTCGCCGACCTGCTCTGCCATGGCTGGTACCGTCAGCGTCGCGGACAGGATGCCCGTTCCACGTCCCTGCACGACTTCATCGCTCCGCATCATCACCGGACGCTGCGGGCGCACGATGCCGACCGGATCCGTCAGCACCTGGAAGACGGGGATCACGTGCAGGCACTCATCGAGTTGGGCGATCACCTGACGTACGGGGAGAATCGGCACCCCGCATGGTTGAAAGACGCCATCCGGGACGTGCAGGATCGCCTGCTGAAGCTGTCCTCGCGCTCGCGCGATGCTGCTCTCAGAGCCTCGCTCGCACGCCTCGATCAGCTGATGGAGCACGACCGGGACCTGGGCACGGCTGAAATAGCGCTCGCTCGCTGGCGCACGCATCTGCTCGGGCCTCTGCTGGAAAGGCTGTCGGGAGACGGTCGTGAGGCCCTCCTGGCGATCGAGTTCGAGCGTCTCCGACTCGATCTCGCCACGGCCAACCATCAGGGACAGACCGGCCGGGCTCGGTCGATCCGCGCCGATCTCGGAGCGATCGCGCCCATCCTGACCCGGAGATTCGAACATCTGCCGGCGGTGCTCGATGTGCGGATCCACGAGGCGGTCCACCGGAGCAATCTTTTTTGCTTCGATGAGGCCCACGCCGCCATGGTTCAGCTTGATGAGCGGCTGGAAGCGATCACGGGGTTGCTCGACGAGCTGACGGAGCAGACGGGACAGGTCGTCCGTTCCGAACTGCGAGGCAAGGCTCTCGGGACCGCCCTGCAGGCTGCCCGGATGGCGGCTCGCCGGGTGCCTTCCATGCTCGTCGAGGCCCGTCGTCTCTCGGAGCTGGCGATCCGGCATTTCGAGCATCCCGCCGATGTCCAGCGACAGGCGGGATACCGGTTCGAGATCGAGCTGGATGCCGCCGACCTGGTCGAGGCACGGGGCTGGCTCGCCGTTTCCGTCGGTCTGTCGCGCGAGGCGTCGGTGGCGGACATCGCGGCAGCCTGCGCCCGAGAGTCGGGGCAGGCGTCAAAGCCGTTCTGGCTGTATCACATGGCCTGGCTCTGGAGCCGGGCCGTGGAACTCGGGGCGGTCGACTTGGCGGATGCCTGTGCCGGGGCATGGAAACTTTCCGACCTCGAGTCCCTGCTCGCCGACGATTGGCTCACGCAGCATCCGGGGCCGGTCATGTCCTGGAAGCTGGGCCTCGCCCGGGCTGCCCGCCGTGTCTCGACGGGATTACCCTGGCTCGAACGGGCGATCGAGGCTTGCGAACGCCAGGATTCTCCGACGATGCAGGCCATCGGTCTCGGGATCCGGGCGGATCGCCTGGCCTTGCTGGCAGGCGAGGGCGCGGATGGCACCTATCGGAAGGGCATGAAGGAGTTCGAGGAACACCGGGCGCGCCTCGCCGGGAGAGATGGGGCGATCGCGGCTTACCTGGCGGTCTGGCCCACGAGGCACCCGGGACGTGAGGACCCGGCAGCAGCGCAACACTGGCGGGAGCTCGCCCGGGACATCCCGTACTAGTTACAACCATTCTGCCGCGATCCATGCGACTGAAAGACGCTGAGATGCATTTAGTTCATATTAAATTTTTTACACAGGTTCCCGTCCGAAGCCTCTCTCCGGGTTGTGCACTTTAAACGTTCATCAAGCAGCCACATGGCTGTGATGATCGACACCGGGGCCGTGTTAAGATGTGTAAGTCACCCGTTTGGCTCACTCATGAATCTGGAGGGAGTACGGCATGTTCAACGACGAACGGACGGTCCAGGGGACCGTGATGACCGCTTATATGGTAGACCCGTTCGAGGACGATGAGTTCGGTCCCGAGCAGGTTCTGGACTTTGACGATCCGCTTTACTAGCGCATTCTCGGTTTCCAAGACCCACCCTGACGACCCGCTGATCGGGCAGGTCTCGCAAGCCGAATCGAAGGCCGCCCTCCACGGGGGCGGCCTGTTTTCATGTTCGGGTACGTGGGGTGTCGCGACTCCCGGCAACCTCAGGCGGTGAGGACGCGCTCGATCCGTTCGATCGCCCAGTCGAGATCTTCCCGCGAGATCACCAGAGGGGGGGCCAGCCGGATCACGGTGTCGTGGGTTTCCTTGCAGAGCAATCCCTCGGCCTTGAGGGCCTCGCACGTGCCGCGCGCCGGCTTCACGAGTTCGATACCCACCAGCAGCCCTCGACCCCGGATCTCCCGGATCAGGGGACTCTCGATCTGTCGTAACCGACCGATCAGGTGCTCTCCCAGTTCGGCAGCCCGCTCGACCAGGCCCTCTTCGCGCAGGACGGCCAGCGCAGCGCGGGCCACGGCCGCCCCGAGAGGATTTCCTCCGAAGGTGCTCCCGTGCTGGCCAGGATGGAATACTCCCATCACCTCGTCGTCGGCGAGCATCGCAGAGACCGGATAGAATCCCCCCGAGAGCGCCTTGCCCAGGATCACCACGTCGGGTCGCACACCCTCATGCTGGTGAGCGAACCAGCGCCCTGTCCTGCCCAGACCCGTCTGGATCTCGTCGGCCATGAACAGCACGCGATGCTGGCGGCAAAGCTCGGCGGCCCCGGCCAGATAGCCGTCGGGAGGTACCAGGATACCCGCCTCGGCCTGGATCGGTTCCACCAGGAACGCACAGGTATGGGGGGTGATCGCCGCCTCGAGCGCAGACAGATCCCCGAACGGTACGATCCGGAAACCGGGCGTGAAGGGCCCAAAGCCCTCGCGATACCCCGGTTCCGTCGAGAAGCTGACGATCGTCGTCGTCCGCCCGTGGAAGTTGTTGGAGCAGACGATGATCTCGGCATGATCGGCCGGGATGCCCTTGACCGTGT
>JBEIFE010000112.1:0-5975 GCA_040382575.1 Candidatus Sericytochromatia bacterium | reverse complement strand
CTTCACGACTTCTGGACCACCCCGATCCGATATCTTAACACGGAAGGCTTGAACGGCGGGCTCAGGGGCGAAAATCTCGCGATCGTCCCCGGACCAGCCGATGCAGCCATGACGGCCAACGAGAGGGGCGCCAGGCCTCACCGGACAGCCCCGAAAGCGCCTCTGGGCCTATCCCCGTCCCCTTCTCCTGGATGAGCACCTGGAATCCCCCGCCCATCGCCTCCGGACGATAGAGACGCCGGACGGGGGCCGCAACCTCCTGGCGGGTGAGCGCCCCCTCGACCCCCACGAGCCGGGCCGCTTCGATATGCTCGATGCCCAGACCGCGAAGAAACTCACCCTGGGGCACCATGCCGAGCGTCGTGGCCCCGACGGCCTCACCGGCGCGAGAAAGCGAGGTGAAATCGACGTCGGCCGTGAGATCCTGCTCACCCGGATGTGCCATCGGATCATCCATCCGGAGCTGCCGCCAGTAGCCGCGAATGGAGCCCTTCGGCCGACCGGGGGAATGGACGTCATGGGCTTCGCCCCCATAGTCGATGGTGAGCACCGTGCCACGGCCCAGCCAGGACAAGAGGTCCTGCATCACATGGACCGCGATCAGGCCAATCTCGGTCTGCTGACCGGGACGCAGGGTCATCCCCAATTGATCCAGGGCACTGGCCAGGGCGGGAGTGGTGGGAACCATGCCCACCTGTCGGAAGCGACCGGATCCCGCAGCGACGACACCGATCTCGGCGAACCCGTCGGCCGTACCGATCACCCGTCGGACAGCCAGAGCATCGAAGAACTCGTTGCTGACGAGGTGACCCTCGAAGGTGCCGACAGGCGCGAGTTCGGTGAGCTCATCGACCCAGCGAACCTGCACCCGCGAGGACATGTGAGGCTCCAGCGTGGCGCGCTGACGGGCACGCAGCGAAGCGCTGCGTTCCACGAGCGTGCACTCGATCGCCCTCCAGCCGCCACGGGATTCCTCGAGAGCCGAGATCATCTGGCGGGCGAGATCGCCCGTCCCCGGACCACATTCGACCCAGCGCAGGATACGAGGAGCCCCGGTGGCTCGCCAGACCTGCTCGAGATGGCGGGCCAGACAGGTCCCGAAGGCCGGATCGAGCGAAACGCTGGTGTGAAAATCGCCCCCCCGACCGACCGTCATACCAGGTCGGGTGTAGAAGCCCCCCTCCGGATGGTAAAGGGAGAGATCCATGAACGTTTCGAAGGACATGGGGCCGTCATGACATGCGGCTTCCAGTGCCGCAAGCAAGACCTGACGACGGGGTTCTTCAGCCACCCCATCCTCCCGGAAGCAGATACGACAGGCCGATGAGGGTTTTCGAATCGACGATGCGCCCCTCGCGCACGGCGGCGATCGCCTCGCCCGGAGTCCACCAGACGCACTCCACGAACTCGTCCTCATCGGGGCGACCGTCAGCCGACGAAAGGGATGAGGCCCGGTACAGGCTCATCTTCTCGCTCGAATAGCCGGCGGCCAGGTAGAAATCAAGCAGATGTTGCCAGGTTCCTGCCTGAATCTGGCATTCCTCGGCCAGTTCCCGACGAGCCGCCACCAGAGGATCCTCGGTCGTGCCATCCGGTCGACGGTCGAGCTTGCCCGCGGGAAGCTCGACCAGGACAGCACCCGTCGCATGACGGTACTGACGCACGAGACAGACGCGCCCGCCCTCATCCTGGGCCAGGATCGCGACGGCGCCGGGATGTTCGATGACCTCCCGCGTCGCCTCTCGACCACCAGGCGTCTTCACGACATCCCGGCGGACATGCAAGAGTTTACCGGCGAAAACAGTCTCGCCCCGGATCAAGGTCTCGACCAGATGCGCATCATTCTCGACGGTCAAGGGACATCTCCCTCCCAGTTCAGCATGCGCTGAGCGCCCAGCTCCCGGCGGGTGGACAGCAGGTCGTCGCGGTCCTCGCTCGACAGACGGTCGTCCTCGACGAGCCGTGCGATCCGCTCGCGATCGAGCCGGAGACAGGGTTCCAGCATCCCCAGCCGGCTGAGCACGGCCCGAGCCTCTTCCGAATGAAACGTATGGCGCATGGCCCAGGACGATCGCCAGCGGCCCAGGCCGGGGACCTCGATGGCTCCCGCGCCGGTATCGTCCAGGTACAGGTCGAGCGTGCGTCGCAGATCCTTCATCTCGCCCTGCAGGGCGGTAATGGTCTGCATCAGTTCCCTATACCGGTGGGCCACCCCCGAGATCTCGGGGAAACGGGTGCGCCGCTCGCACCTCCCCGCCTCGACCCGTTCGCGCAGCAGCGGATAAACGGCGGCAAGCGTCCGGGCATCATCGAGCGCACGGTGGGTGGGACGGATCGCGACTCCGAGACGCTCGGCCAGACGCGAGAGCGAAAGCCCCTTGTCGGCGGAAAAAACTTCCCGGGCAAGGGCGAGCGAATCGAGGACGGGTGTATCGAAGACGAGGCCACACGATTGACCGTGATGCTGCAGAAACCGCTGATCGAACTGAGCATTGTGGGCGACCCAGGTCCAGTCCCCCAGAAACTCCTTCAGCCGGAGCAGGACGACAGGCAGCGTGTCCGCACCCACAAGCATCTCCGCCGTGATGCCGTGAATGGCGATGTTCGAAGGCCTGAGCGGCCCCTCCGGATCGACCCAGGCGTGAAACGTCTCCACTTCATGGCGTCCGTCCAAGCGGACGGCGCCGACCTCGATGATCCGGTCCAGACGATAGTCTTCACCCGTGGTCTCGAGGTCGAGAACGACCACCTGTTCCGGAAGCGCGGTCATGTCCGGGTGGGCTTGCGCAAAGGCTTCGGCGAGGGCTTGACCGGAGCCTTCGGCTTCCCCCGTCCTGCGGGCTTCACGAGACGCGGCGCCGCGGAGGGCACGGCCTTCACCGAGGGCTTCACCGGCGGAGGCAGCAGATCGGGCTGCACGGACGGGGAGGCCTCACCTGCCGCCAGTGGATTGCCCGAGAGGGGCTGCCCAAGCTGGAAGGTCAGAGGCTCGTGCGAGACTCTTTGAATCCAGGGGGCCTCCGACAGTTCCGTCAGTTCCCAGGTCGCACGATCGGCCACCTGGATGGCCGTGACCGTCAGGCGATACGAGATTCCACGGGACAACAAAGGCACGTCGGCAGGGAGAGGGAGAGACACCCGGGTCCCGACGACGTGGGCCCTCCAGACGGCACGAGACTCATCCGCAGCCGTCTCGATCTGGACGAGGTAGGCCGAAGCTCCCGGCACCGCCTCCCAGCGAAGGCTGCCCTCGTCCCCCTCCCATGAGAGGTCTGGCGCGATCATGGGCTTCGGGAGGGCAAGTTCGATCTTCTGGTCGGAGGCACCGAGTTCACCACGGGCCTGGCGCGTCGTCGCCTGTCCCTCGAGACCGGTCGCCACCAGACGATATGCATGCCCCTGAGCCAGAGCCGGAAGCGCGAATCGGAAAAACCCATCAGGGTCCGGAACCCGCGTGAGAATCGGCATCTCACCGCGCGGGGTCACGAGACTGGCGAGGACCTGGCGTGGAAGAAGCGTCTTGACAGGTGAGGTCACGGTACCGGCCAGAAAGACGGGATGCGTGGCCGCCCGGAGGGTCAGAGAGGGGGAAGCAGGAGCCTTGTCCCGCTGGCCATGAACCCGGACCTCATCAAGGAACCCCCAGGCTTTGACCTCCTCGCCATCGACCAGGAGGGCCCCCAGGGAGGTCTTGCCTTCCTGGAACCCGGACATGGAGAAAGTACCCTCGGCGTCGGTCGTGGCCAGTTCAGGGCCGAGTTCACCCCTCCGGGAAGCAGCCGTGACCCGGATTCCGGCGGCGGGACGCGGACGATCGCCCCCGGCCAGCACCTGGCCCCGCACCGTGATGCCCGAACCGGGCTCCAGCGGCTCGAGCGAGAACTGAAGCTGGGTCGGTCGGCTGCCACTGACGGTCAACGCCTCATGACCGGGAGCCCAGCACGTGACCTGCAGAGTGCCCGGGGCGACGTCTCGGAGCTCGAACTGTCCGCGATCGTCCGCGACGGCCTTGCGGAGCGCGTCAGGCGGAACCGGTGTGGGGGCGGGTCGCCTGGGAGCAGCGGCACCCAGGCGACCGGCATTGCCGCGGGTGGGAGGTGAAGAGGCACCAGGCGGCGCGGAGGGAAGCGGAAGGGGCGGAGCCAAGGACAGGTCGCCGGTCGAGGCGGACGCCTCCAGAGAACCCGAGCCCTCGAAAGCTGGCGCGAAAGGCTCGACGGGCACGACCCGGTAAAAAAGCGTGGCGCGGGGCACCACCTCGCCCGTCCGGGAATCGGCGACGGCCCCCTTGATGGTGATCCGGTCCGGGACCGTCTCGGCCTTTCCAGGACCTGTCGAGGTCCCGGTGGCTCCGGGCAGGTTGGGATTGGTCGCACCAGGTGCCGCCGGATTGTTGCCCGTACAGGCCACGAGGGTCAGCACCCCGACCCACCTCATCCAGCCGCCAGGACGTCGCATCGGAACTCCTTCACCAAAACGTGAAGCGCCCTGTCACCGCGGTCGAACCGACGGTGAAGGGCGCTGCCCTCTCGGCCCTGCATTGTATAGGCAGGACGCGGCGAGGCGCTAGTCGATCCGGATCCCGACCGTCACGTGAACGATACCACAGGGAAGTTGCAGGGGGACGGTCACGCTACGCATGCCGAACCACGATGCCCGGACACTGGCCCCCATCAGGATGGTGGGCGGGGTGATGTCACACTTGATACCAGCTGCGCTGATCCCGATGGTCGCGTTGCCGGAAATCATGTTCGAGAGCTCACAGAGCGCAGACAGGGCCATCTCCGAGAAGTCCGCGATCTCCTCGTACATCATGGCTCCGGCGATCGCCAGGCCCGTGGGGCGATCGAAACCGAAGTTAACCTGCCCGCGGACATCACCGGTGATGCCCACCCCGATGTTGACCTGCTGAAGGGGAAAAACCGGGGTCGTGAGGTCGAAAATCTCACCGCGAACCGGGCTGTCTCCCAGCAACTGAGACAACACCATCTCAGCGGCGGAACAGAAGGACTCGACGTAATCTGCGCTCGCAACAGTCATGCCTGCAGGCCCACCCTCTCGTCGTGGAAGCCAGTCGAAAGTCCGCGTGCGCCCGGGGGCATGCACGAACGATCGTCCCTGTCCGTCGCATCAACGGCGACGGCGTTTGCTACCGTACCTTACCCGGATCCGGCGAGCGAAAACACGTTTTAACATTTGTTATGAAGCCGGGATCGCGCCAGGAGCCCCCAGGACAGACCGCAGAAACCGGCCCGTGTGCGATCCGGACGCCATCGCCACCTCCTCGGGTGTTCCGGAGGCAACCAGCGTTCCCCCACGAAAACCACCTTCGGGCCCCAGATCGATCACATGGTCCGAGACCTTGATGACATCGAGGCTATGCTCGATGCAGAGTACCGTGTTGCCGCCGTCCACCAGGCGCTGGAGAACCCCCAGCAACTTGTCGACGTCGTAGAAATGCAGGCCCGTGGTGGGCTCGTCAAGCAGGTAAAGCGTACGACCGGTGGATCTACGCGAAAGCTCGGTCGCCAGCTTGACGCGCTGGGCCTCACCGCCGGAGAGCGTCGTGGCGGGCTGGCCGAGCTGGATGTAGTCGAGTCCCACGTCCATCAGGGTCTGGAGCTTCGTGACGGCCCGCGGGATGCTCGAAAAGAACTCGACGGCCTCGGCCACGGTCATCGCGAGCACATCGGCGATCGATCTCCCCTTGAAGCGCACCTCGAGGGTCTCGCGATTGTAGCGTTTGCCCTTGCAGACCTCGCAGGGCACGTACACGTCGGGCAGGAACTGCATCTCGATGACGTTCATGCCTTCGCCCTTGCAGGCCTCGCAGCGCCCACCCTTGACATTGAACGAGAACCGTCCGGCCTGGTAGCCACGCATCTTGGCATCGTTCGTCGAGGCGAAGACCTCGCGGATGATGTCGAAGAGGCCCGTGTACGTCGCCGGATTCGAGCGCGGCGTGCGGCCGATCG
>JBEIFE010000111.1:0-6002 GCA_040382575.1 Candidatus Sericytochromatia bacterium | reverse complement strand
GGTGACCGGCGGGCAGGAACCACACGATCTCGGTGGCCGCGAACCAGGCCAGCACGGCGATCGCCGCCGTGAACCAGATGCCCTGCCAGGTTCTCATGCGAGTCCTCCTGGAAGTCCTCCGCGCAGGTTGGCGATCGCCGCCTCCAGGGGGGCATTGCTGCGCTGCTGGCGGCACTCCTCGAGGATGCGCTCGAGATGTTCGGGCACCTGCCCGGGCATCATCGAGTAGAAGTTCGTCGCCTGGAGCGCATAGAGCGTCTGCAGTTCGTAGGTGCGCGGATCGTGGTTGGGCTTGTAGTCGGCGATCGCCTCGGCCACCTCATTCACCTCGAGGATGTCATCGAGGGACAGCTCCATGGCTCGCCGCATGATGACCTCCAAGCCAGCCCCCGTGAGTCCCTCCGTCTGCGCCGAGAGACCGGGCAGGTCCACATCGGGCGCAAAACGCATCTGCATGCGGCTCGCGAGGCTGCGCAGGATGAGCTCTCGCTCCCCCGCGTCAGGCGGCAGGATCGGGATCACGCGGTCGAAGCGCCGCAACATGGCGGCATCGAGGTAGTCCGGTCGATTGGTCGCTGCCACCCAGAGAACCTTGCCGCGGTGGGCATTGTCGCCCATGAACTCGAGGATCTTCCCGAAAAGGCGCTTGTCCGTGTCCTGGCCACCGCCACTCGAGGGGCCGCCGCGGCTGCCGATCGACTGGTCGATCTCGTCCACGAAGACCAGCACGGGCTGCAAGGCCACGAGCAGATCGAGCACCTTGGTGAGATTGCGCTCCGATTCGCCCACCCACATCGAGCGGATGTCCTGGAGCTTGACCATGTTGAGGCCGCTACCGTGAGCGAGCGCTTCTGCCAGGATGGTCTTGCCCGTGCCCGGGGGGCCCGCGAAGAGGATACCTTTTGGCACTCGCGAGGCCGCGCGTCTCAGTTGCGCGCGGGCCTCCTGAGAAACGAGGCTCTCGACATTCAGGTCGAGGTAGACCCGGATGTTCTCGATCTGCCGTTCCAGGAAGGACTTCACATGGCCCAGCCCCCCGATGTCTGCGAGCCCGTGGCGCGTCTCCATGACCTGCAGCAAGCCGTGGCTCTCCAGCCGGATGATCTCCTTCTTGCGGTCGGTGATGATCGCCTCGTCGAGCGAGGTCCCCGTCGCGAGGGCCTGCCGGACCAGGTTCGTGATGTCGCGGAGCGAGAACCCGATGGTGTGGCCCGCCAGCTTGTCCACATCGAGGTCCGGGGCGACCTTGAGGCGCTGGAAGTCCTCCTGGCCCATCAGGTGCTGGAGGTATTGCTTGCGTTCGTCGGCCGAGGGCAGGGGAACCTGGACCTCGACCGTCCCGCTGTTGGCGCCGTAGACACAGGAGGCCACGTGCCCGTGCTCGGGGGCGAAGAGCATCACCATGTGGCCGTTGCGGGCGATCTCGGGGTCGATCGCCCAGCGCTGGAAGGTCTCGATGGCGAGTAACTGGTCCCGGTCCGGGTTACCCGCTGGGGCGAGCTTCTCGGCGTACTCGACGATCACGAGCAACCGGCGGCGCTCCTGCCTGAGGGCGCGCTCGAGGGCGGGCAAGGCCTCACCGGGAGGCTGGACGAGACCGCGCCTGCCGCTCGACTGGAGGTTCTGGAAGTCGCGTTCGTCGTGGCGACGGCCACCGGGCTCGGTCGGAGCTTCTTCGCGGAAGCCCAGCAGCGTCTGGGCGCCCTTCTCGTTCTGGAGGTCCTTGAGACCTTCCTGGTCAGGGACCGGAAAGTCGATCCCGCGCGAGAGCGAGTAGGTCACGACCAGGAACTTCGCCTGCAATTGTGTGATGAGGTAGTCGCGGACGGACTGGACCTTGCCCGCGATCAGCACGTAGTCGTGGATGTTGAAGTGCAGCAGGAACTGGTGAGCCGACTTCGACTTGTACTGGTCCCGGATGGTCTGATACCAGCGCGGGAAGGCAGGGGCTGGCGGGGTCGTGACACTCGAAGTCATTCCCGTCGTTGCCGGTCCTGTCACAGTCGGTCCAGCCGCCGTGACGGGCGTGGAAGAAGGAATAGCGGGGGTGGTCAAGGGCAGGCCTCCTCTTCAACCGCAGCGTGCCCGGCTCAGGAAGGACAGGGGAGTTCCCTCCTCACCACAGGCCGCGAAAACGTGGTCGAGTAACTCCGGGTCGCCGACGAACCCTACTGTGCCCGTTTCCCGGTCGAGACTCACGCGGGCGAACTCGCCGCCTGGGCCCCGGAAATCGTAATGACGGCGCCATCCCCCGGTGGTGTCGCGACTACCTTCCCGTCCCGCATGGACGTGCAACAGGCCCGTTTCACGGGCTGTTGCCACGTGAGCGTGAAGCACATCCAGGGAGAAAGGCTCATGATCGCGCATCCGGTGCTGGGGGTGGAAGGGCAGAAGGTGCCAGGGCGTCCCGGTTCCCAGGGCGTCCCGTATCCATGTGGCGATAGGGGCAAGCGATTCCCAGCCGTCGTGGTGACCCGGGACGAGGCATGTCACGATTTCCACGTGGCATCCCCCCTGCCGTGCCCGTTCCGTGGCGTCCCGCACCGTGCGCGCAGGGTGAGGCACTCCGAGTAATTCACGGTAAAGGTCGTCGGTCACGCCCTTCACGTCCACGCGCCACACATCGAGCGTCGGGAGCAACTCGTCCAGGGCCTCGTCGGGGTACGCACCGTTCGTGACGAGCACCGTGTACAGGCCGGCTTCTTGAGCTAGTCGGTTGGTCGCGATGACGAAGGGCAGCCAGGTCGCCGCCTCGTTGAAGGTCCAGGCGAGGCCGTCGGCCCCGAGGTCGCGGGCTCGGCGGACGACCTCCGCTGGCGACCACCGGTGCATGCCCCCCCGGGGGGCTTCACGTCGCCAGGCCAGGTCGGCATTCAGGCAGTAGGCGCAGCGGAAGGAGCATCCCCACGTCCCGAGCGACAGCACCCGGGTTCCGGGACGGAAGTGGTGGACCGGTTTCTTCTCGATGGTGTCGAGTGACCACTCGGCGACCTGGCCCCAGGACAGGTTCTCGATGGATTCACCGGTCCAGCGGTATGCTCCGCAGAAGGCTGCGCCCTCTTGCAGATCGCAACGCCGGATGCAGGCGAGGCATGTGGATGCCCTGGCAAGCGGCATGAGGTCTCCCCGATAGCGGGAACGGGCTCCTGCATCAAACCCGCTGATCACGTTTTCAAAACTCCCGCAGGTGCTTTCACATCACGTTGCTGCAGGAGCCCTGCCTGCCCCCCGGACATGCGATCCGGCGATCCGGACGACGACCATGGTGGCGCTCCGGACCGACGATGGGCTCGTGGGGGTGCGGAAGGAGGCGAGGATGGCGAGGCAACCGGGGCGATCGCCGGTGAGAAGGCCCGGCGGGGCACGCGGGCGGTCTGGTGGCCATCCGGGCTCGTGGCTGACGGGAGTGGTCCTGACGGGCACGGTCCTGGCAGCCTGCTCGCTCGGGTCCGGATTGCCATGGGGGAGTAACCCACCACCAGGCGGGTCGGCTCCTGCGAAACCGCAGAATCTGCCCCCGAAGGACCCGATTCCTCCCCGTTTGGTCACCCATGACTTTGCGAGCACGAGCGTCGCGCCCTTCGTGGATCCGACCACCGAGGATGAGCGACGTACCGGCCGCTTCGCGATGGGGAGATGGCTCGTGAAGGACGGCTTCTACCAGCAGACTCTGGAAGCGGCCATGCCGAGCCTGTCGCTACGGCGATACATCGGCTCAGGCCTGGGGCAGGCCGATGGCAAGGCGCATTCACGATACCGCATGGAGGTCACGCTACAGGCTCTGCGCCCCGTTTCTCGCCGGCCAGGGGAACTGGCAGGGGCTCCGGTCGGGGTGCTCGGTATCATCCCGTACTTCCTGGATTCGACGCATTACGTGATGCTCGAAGCTGTCCAGGACCGCCTGGAACTCTGGTTCGTGGACGGCCTCACGCCGGGGGACGCCTGGCAGGCCGATACCCATATGCGCTTCCAAGGGGTCTCCACGCCCAGTCTCGCGGTCGGGCGTCCCATCACGCTCGCGGCCGAGATCGATACCCGGACGGGGACGGTCCAGATCGAGGCCCGGGGCGAACTGCGCGAGGTCGTGACGGATCCCACCTTCGTCCGGGATGTCCCGCACGGGGTGGCGCTCGTCTCGAACGGAAACTTCGTGGGGGTCTCCCGCATGACGCTGTCGAGCCCGGGCGAGGAATGACCTCGTCCGGGCTCCTGGATGGTAGGTGGGATACCCGTGATTTCAGGGAGTGAGGTTCCGGGTAGCACTTCCCGGTGCCGTCGCCAGCGCCAGCCGTTTACAGCCGCTGGCCTTGATCTGGTCGATGAGCTGGACGACCCTCTCGTAGGCGATCGTCCGGTCGGCTGCCACGATCACGGCCAGATCCGGCTTCTCCGCGACGGCGATCCGTAGCCGGTCCTGCAGGCCTGCAGGGGCCAGCGTCTGATTCTGAACGCGCACGGTTCCGTCGGCGAGGAGCTGGACGACGAGCGAGGGAGGGACCTTCTCGGCTGCATTGCTTGCGGGCAACTCGGCCTTGAGGGCATCGGTGATCTGCGGGAGGAAGGCCATGACCGTCAGGAACAGCGTGATGATCATGAATACGTCGATCATGGGGATGATCTGGAAATGAATCGCCTCCCGGCGCCTACGAGCCAATCGTGGCCTCCTCGGGGGTGCGTGGCTCGTTCGCGGGACGTCGGGACCGGGTGAGCGTCCACTCCCAGCGCTCGCTGGCTGCATCGATCATGTTGATGAGCATCTGATGACCGCCCGCCGCGACGAGCGCGACGACCAGACTCGCTGCCGTCGAGACGAGCGCTTCGGAGATACCTGCCGAGAGCTGCGCCAGCGGGTTGGTGGGGCGCGTGGTCGCCACCAGGTCGAAGTTGTGGATCATGCCCGAGACGGTCCCGAGCAGTCCAAGCAGCGGGGCGATCGCCGCGATGGTCTGGATCCAGGTGGTCCTGCGCTCCACGGGGCCCAGGCTTCGCCTGATGGCATCCTGGATCGTGGCGTTCGCAAGTGGCGCCTCGTGATGGAGAAGCAACTCGAGCACGGCCCTGAAGGGGTCCCATTTGCCTTTGGGCTTCACTCTCGGCAAGACCGGGTCGGCGTCGAACGCCTCGAACCGGCGGGCAGCACGCCGTAGCGTCCAGGTGACGTCCAGGATGAGCGCCACCGTGACGATCGAGGTGACGAGGATGGGGATGATCATCCATCCACCGCCCTGCAAGATGGCGAGCAGGCGAGCCATGAGGTTCCTCTCTGGATCACGAGTGTTCAGATCGCGACTCGGCGCGACTCGGTGTTTCATGACAGATCGCGGTCCCGGGCGTCAAGGCGTCTCGTCCGTCGGATCGTGTCCTGGATTAAGCTTCCGGCACCGGGGGCATGGTGGGGTACCATTCCCGTCTCCATCTCGAGGTTACCCGTGACCAGACCGAACACACCCAAGACTCGGTTCGATCTCGTCAGTCCCGGTATTGGCCGCATCAGCGGTGGACTCGCCACGTTCATCCTCGGGGGAGTCGTGTGGGGGGTCGGCACCCTGGGGGACTGGCCGATGCTCCGCCAGATGGGTCTGACCAGTCTCGTGATGGGTGCCTTGCTGATGAGCCTGGGTGGATTCCAGGTCTGGCGCGGAAGCCAGGCCCGGACTCGTCGCATCATGTGTCCGCACTGCAAGGAAGAGAATCGCGTCCTGGCTGACGTGACTCAATTCACATGTTTCAACTGTGAGCGTCCTCTGCGTGCAGCACCGCCAGCTCGTGCGCGTCAGGGCTGAGCGGTGACGTGCCCTTCTCCAGGGGGACGAATTTCACGACCACGACCGTGATGTCGTCATCGGCCCGTTTGTGGCGCACGGCGGCCACGTCGTCATCCCCGTAAACGAAGGCGTGCCAGGCCGTGAGGATCTCGGCCTTCAGACCCTCGGCATGCAGGTGGCCGTGGGTGGCGATCAGGTGCTCGAGGCGCTCGAATCCGAATTCCTCGCCCTCGCCGC
>JBEIFE010000110.1:0-6012 GCA_040382575.1 Candidatus Sericytochromatia bacterium | reverse complement strand
GGCGCCCATGCCGTCTGCAGCGTGATGCCGCTGCCCCAGTGGGAGGTGAACAGGTCCTTGCCCGACATCTGGGCGGCGATCGTCAGGTGCGTGAAGTTCGCGAACCCTGGAAGCTTCAGGTAAGCCCCGGATGAACACCAGTCGAGCGTGACCCCCGGCAGCCAGGCCGCCGGAGTGGCCTGGCCGGGGCCCGCGCCCCACTTGGAGGCAAGACCCAGTTCGAGTCCGGTACCGAACAGGTCGTGGCTGGCGAGCATCACCGTGCTCTCGCTGCGTTCGCCCGCATCGAGGGTGCGCCGGTTCATGCGGGCATGGGCGATGTGGAGGCCCAGGTTGGAGTCCCCGAGATCGACTCCGGCCCCCCAGCCCTGGCCACTGCCCGTCCCCGCCGTGAGCGTCGCCCAATCGGAACGGCCGTAGAGGGCACCGCGGGCCCAGCCCCCATCGAGTCCCAGTTTGGCCAGGGCATACCCCTGGCCGAGCGGATCCACCAGCGGGAAGCTGGCGGGTTGATCGAGCAAGGAGAGGGTCTGCGACGCGCCCGGTGCGCCCGCATGCAACCCCAGGCCCGCCTCGAGGGGCCCCCAGGTGGTCGACAGCGCTGCTGCCGGGCCGGCGCCCGTGACGGTCGCCCACGAGGAGTTCGGGTCGAGCAGATCTTCGACGGCCTGGACTCCCGGATTCCAGCGCACCCGGCCCGCCGGGGTGGGCAGACTGACGTCCGGATTGGTCGGTACCAGCGTGATACCGGTTTCGCGGCTCACGACCGGTGGGGTGCCCACCAGGCCGAACCCGCTCTCACCCAGCGGCCAGGCGGCGTTCTCGCGGAAGGGATCCCCCGAGGTGGGCCCGGACCGGAGCGCATCCGAGAGCGTCATGATGCCCACGTGCAACGTGGTCCCCGAGGCGGTCCATACCCCCGTCGAGCGTCGGATGTACAGGCTTCCGCTCTGATCAAAGGGGGTGTCGGTCCGGCCGCCATCGAGGATCCGGTGGCCGCTGGCCATCCGCTGCACGGCCGTCCCGAAGAAGGAGAGTTCCCCGTGGTAGGTGGCGCCAGGACCCATGGCGGATTCGAGGGTCCATGTGCTCAGAACGCGCGCGGCCGGTTCGCCCGCGGGAGTGCCGGCCGCGGCCGAGGTGTGCTGGAGCCAGGCCGAGACCTTTCCGCCCAGCCGGGGCCGCTCCTCGAGTGCACTCAGTCGTTTGTCCTGGGCCTCCGAGAGGTCCTTGAGTCCCGTGAGTTCGTCCTGGAATTCCTGCACGAGTCGTCTGAGCAGGCGAAGATCGTCCGGGCGCACGGAGCCTGCGCGGTTCACGTCCTCTGCGGGACGGACCGTCATGGCCATCTGTTCGACCCGGTCCATGACCTTCACCAGCATGGCGGCCAGCTCGAAGCGGCTGACGTTGCGCGTCCCGCGGAAGGTCTGATCCGGGCCGGGTTCGATGATCCCGTAGCGCTCGACGAGCGCCTTGACCGACTTGTAGGCCCAGTGGTCGGGCTGGACGTCCCGGACCTCGAGCATCGTCGCCGCCTCGACCTGGGCCGGGCTCGTCAACAGCCCGGTTGCGACCATCAGGCTGGCGAACCATCCGTTTCCACGAACTCGCACGGTGCGAACCTTCCCTTGCATCAGAATGTGCTGCCCACGCGGAGGTAGGGGCCGGTGTAGACGCTCCAGCTGGTGGCCGAGAGGCCACTGGTCGCGGCGATCGCCTCGCTTGCTCCAGACGGTACGAGAGTGCCCGGGTCCGTCAGAAGGCCCCAGGCGCGGATGGGGTCGACATTGACGACGGCGACGGCCCGCCATCCTCCCCGTACCGTACACCAGGGCAGCCGGATGGACAGCTCGAGGTGACCTTCTCCGGGCAGATGGGCCACGGCGGAGGGGACGAGACGTGGCTTCTGCGTGCCCCAGCCGGCCAGCAGACCGTAGTCGAGACTCACCGTGCCGAACAGGTCGAGCAGGGTGCCGTCGAGGCCCCCGAACACGCTCTGGTAGTCCCCCGAGAGGATGCTCGAACCCCCGAATGTTTCTTGCCTCATCCCGATGGACAGGGCGCCGAGTCTGGCATAGCAGTCCCAGCGGCGCTCGGGGAAGGCCGGGGAGTAGGGGCCTGTGGTCACGGGGGTGACCGAGAGGATCGAGCCCCGCAGCCCCAGGGCGAGTGAACCGAGTCGGGCCTCGAGGTGGCCCCATGAGCCCCCCGCTGCGTTCGAATCGCTGCGTTCGAGACCCGGGATGGACATGCCGGCGATCGCCGTCTCCCGCGAGATGAAGCCGAGGCCGCTCACGTTGCCCTGCCCGAGCCCTTCGATTCCTGCGTCGACAACGAGGTCGAAGGGGATGTGCCGGCGCCAGGCAAAGGGATCGACCGAAGCCGTGGCCTCGCCGATCGGGACGGGCGAGCCCGAGGCCACCGTGACGGGTAAAAGGGAGGGGGAAGCGGTGGCGACCACCGGAACGACCTCTGCGGGTTCGGCGGAGGCGGTGGCGACCTCGAGGACGATTTCCCCGGGTTCGGTGGACGCGGTGGCAACCTCGAGCACGATGCCGGCGGGTTCGGCAGATCCGGTGGCGACCTCGAGCACGACCTCACCGGGAGCCGCCGTGGGGGACCGGGCTGGCTCGACGGGTGCTGCGGAGGGCTCCGTCGCCGCGCTCGGGACGGGCTCAAGGAGCGTCGGGGCCGATGTCTCGTCAGCCCACGTGGGCGAGGCCAGAAGGCTGCACAGGACGAGGGGAAGCACGGTTCTCGAGGACAAGGGCTGGACCTCCATCACCCGTCTGGCAGGGTGGCCCATGCTACCATGTGGCCTGAAAGTTCTCTCGAGCGGGGAGGTACGCGTGGGGCCCCTGGTGGCCGCGACGGCGGTCGAAACGTTCTGGCAGGCGCACGCAGACGCCTTCGAAGCCGCGCTCGCGGCGAGTCTCGCGGTGTGTGAGCCCGCGAGCCTCTGGGAGTCGATGCGCTACAGCTGCATGGCCGGCGGGAAGCGCCTGCGTCCCTATCTGGTGCTGGCGAGCTGCCAGGCGGCAGGCGGCAATCCGCGCACGGCCCTGGGTGCAGCCGTCGCGCTCGAACTCGTGCATACCCAGAGCCTCATTCACGACGACCTGCCCTGCATGGATGACGACTCCCTGCGCCGCGGGCGGCCCACCAACCACGTCGTCTACGGCGAGGCGCTGGCCCTGCTGGCTGGCGATGCCTTGCTGGCCCACGCCTTCGACGTCCTGGCCGGGGCCCTGCCTGAAGCGCTCCCGGCCGCGACCGTCCGGACGGCCATGGCCGAGTTTGGCCGCGCCATCGTCGCGATGGTGGCCGGGCAGGTGGTGGACATCGCCTCCGAGGGACAGTCGGTGGGCCCCGACGTCCTGCAGTTCATCCATCGCCACAAGACCGGCGCCCTCATCCGCCTGGGCGCCCGCCTCGGCGGCTTCGTGGCCGGTGCGGACGGGGACCGCCTCGAGCGCCTCACGGGCTACGCCGAGGACGTCGGTCTCGCCTTCCAGATCATCGATGACCTGCTCGATCTGACGGGAACTCCCGAGAGCCTGGGCAAGAGTCCCGGCAAGGACGTCGTGCAGGGCAAGGCGACCTACCCGGCCGTCCACGGTGTCGAGGCGGCGCGGTTCGAGGCCGTCCGCCTGGTCGAATCGGCGATCGCCCGTCTCTCGCCCCTCGGCGAGGCCGCCACCCCCCTGGTCCACCTCGCCCGGTACGTCCTGGAACGGAGTCACTGATCGTGTCGCACGTCGTCCCTACATGGCTCCCGCATCCTGGTTTGACGACCGGGTTCCTGGCGCTCTTCCTGGCCCAGGTCATCAAGTTCTTCAGCACCTGGATCGGCAAGCGGACCATCGATTTCCGGTCGCTCGTGACGACGGGGGGCATGCCCAGCAGTCACACGGCGCTCGTGGTCGCCCTCACGACCACCGTCGGGCTCATCGAGGGCTTCTCCTCGACCATGTTCGACGTGAGCCTCGTCTTCGCTTCCATCGTCATGTATGACGCAGCGGGCGTTCGTCAGGCCGCCGGTCGCCAGGCGCGGGTCCTGAACCAGATCGTCGCCGACCTGCAGGGTTCTCTCGAGGTCAAGCCCGAGCGCCTCAAGGAGCTGCTCGGCCACACGCCCATGGAGGTCATCGGCGGAGCCATCCTCGGCGTCGGCGTCGCCCTCCTCATGCACCGCGGGGCCTGAGCGCGTGGCTGAACGGGTCAGGGTGGATCGCCTCGCCGTCGAGCGGGGCCTCTACGCCTCCCGCGAGCAGGCGGCCCGGGCGATCCTGGCCGGCGACCTTCGCCTCGACGGGAATCCCTGCCACAAGGCTGGCACGATGGTCGTCCGAGACGCCCGTCTGGAGCGGGTCTCGACGGATGACGCGCCCGTCTCGCGCGGGGCCTACAAGCTGCGCCGGGCGCTCGAGGCCTTTCCTGTGCAGGTCGAGGGGCGCGTCGTCATCGACGTGGGGGCCTCGACGGGGGGCTTCACCCAGGTGCTGCTCGACCACGGGGCGACGCGCGTCCATGCGGTGGATGTCGGTTACGGGCAGCTCGCCTGGGCCCTTCGCCAGGACCCGCGCGTGCGGGTGCTCGAGCGAACCAACATCCGGCACCTGACGCGCGAGACTTTGCTCGCGGGTGACGAACCCGAGCCCACGCTGGCCGTCGTCGACGTCTCGTTCATCGGCCTGGGCAAGATCCTGCCCTCGCTCGTGCAGCTGGTCGCCCCCGGCTCGCCGCTCGTCACGCTGGTGAAGCCGCAGTTCGAGGCCGGCCCGAAGGATGTCGGCAAGGGCGGGGTCGTGCGGGACCCCGCGGTGCACCGCCGCGTGCTCGAGGAGGTCAGCGCCGTCTTCGCCGGGGTCGGTTACCGCCTGCACGGGCTCGAGCCCTCGCCCATCCGGGGACCCGAGGGCAACCTCGAGTTCGTGGCCTGGTGGGAGACGACCGTGCCAGCCCGTGAAGTCGACCTCGCGGACGTCGTGAAGCGCGCACACGCCGAGATCCCGTCGCCCCGCTCGGGGGGCGGCGAGGCGTGAGGACGTTCGGGCTGGTTTACAATCCCGCGAAGCCCGGGGTCGACGAGTTGCGGACGCTCGTGCGTGAGCGGCTCGCGGCGCACGGAGCCGGGCTCGTCGAGGTGCCGGGATCTGGACCGGCGATCGCCGAACCGGTCGAGGCGATCATCGTCCTGGGCGGGGATGGCACCATCCTGCGCGCGCTGCGGCTCGCTCCGCGGCCGGACACGCCTCTGCTCGGGGTGGACCTCGGCACGCTCGGGTTCCTGGCGGAGGTGCACCCCTCGGAATTGCTCGTGGCGGTCGATCGGCTGCTCGCGCGGGAACATGCGCTCGAACAGCGTACCTTGCTTCACGTCGAGGCCTGGCGCGGAGGCGTGCGACTGGTCGAGGGACTCGCGCTCAACGAGGGCGCCGTCATGCGCGCCCGTCCCGGCCGCCTCATCGAGGCGCGGGTCGAGGCCGACGGGCAGACGCTCGCCACCTACGGGGCCGACGGGTTCATCGTGGCCACGCCGACGGGATCGACGGCCTATGCGCTGTCGGCCGGGGGGCCCATCGTGTCGCCGGACGTCCCGGCCTTCCTGTTCGTGCCCATCTGCCCGCATAGCCTGACGGCCCGGCCGCTGGTCTGGTCGCAGGGCCAGACGCTGCGGATGGCCCTCTTGGCCCGGGCCGAGGAAGCCGTGCTCACGGTCGACGGGCAGGAGCTCGTCACCCTCACGACGGCGGACGTCGTGACGTTCAGGCGAGCCGGGGAACGGCTCGCCCTGGTGCGCCTGGGGCAGTCGGGGTTCTTCGCGACGCTGAGGCGGAAGCTGCGCTGGGGAGACCCCCACCGGGATCCGGTGGGGTAGGGGGCACCCGGATCGAGGGCCGATAAGATGCTCGCTTGATCTATGCGTATGCGACTCTTTCTCATTTATCGATAATCATATAATAAGTTAAAATTAATATGGTATAATTAATTCATGATAATTCCGAATGT
>JBEIFE010000109.1:0-6012 GCA_040382575.1 Candidatus Sericytochromatia bacterium | reverse complement strand
GGTGAAGATGAGATCGTCGAAACGGATGTCGTGGTGCGCGAGCCACGCTCGCGTGACGGCCTCGGCCTTCTCGGCGGGGCGATGCGTCACGATCGAGACCTTGCCAGGGAGGGTATTCACGTGGGCATAGCCCGGTCGCGGGTCCATCTCGAACGCCCGTTCCATGCAGGCGTCGAAGATGCGCTCCAACTCCTCGCGAGGCACCTGGCCGTCGAAGTAGTAGTCCTTGACCTCGTCGGGCACCAGGTGGATGCCCAGCAGGTCCCGGATGACTTCCAGCATCGGCAGGAAGTGGGCGGCGAGCACGCCATCGATGTCGACACCGAAGTGGAGGGGGGCGGTCACGGGAGCCTGCTTTCGGGAACGGTTCACCCCTGTTGTACCCCGGATCGGCCGTTTCATGGGGGTCCGGGCCGGGTGGGGTTCGTGACGGCTCGGGTAAGTTGAGGACGGTTTGCAAGCCCTTCCCCGCGATCCGTAGGGGAAAGCTCCGTCCAGCGAAAGATCGAGGTTTCATGTCCCTTCGTCGTCTTGCCCTGACCGTGCTGGCTGTTCACGGACTCTTCGCCTCTCCCGTCCTGGCCGCGGGGGCCTCCGGAATCGACGCGCCCCCTTCCGTTTCGGATACCCCCGGCACCACCACGAGCAGCTCCGATCCGGAGGTCGCCGCGCTGGATCCTCTGCCCGAAGTCCCCCCGGCTCCGGCCCTGAACGGCCCCACGCTGGCGGCGATGCAGCTGGCCTTGCCCATCTTCGGTGCCTGGATCCTGAGCCGGGGCTGGCCTGACGATCTCAACCCGAGGGATCAGACCTATACCTTGCTCGATGGCTCGACGCGCTCCGATACGACAAAGGACTATCGACCCGAGGCGGCCCTGGCGGCTGCCGGGACCTCCCTGCTTTTGCTTCCCGGGTACGCGTCCATCGGTCAGCTCTCGGCGGGGACCGATGCCCTGCTCACCACATGTCTGATGGCCGGCTTCGGGGCCCTGGTGGGATACCAGGCGGGAGGGCAGCCGCCCTTCTCGGGTAATCTCACGGGGCAAGCGCTCGACGACAAGCGCATCGGCACCGCGCTCATCGGCACGGGCCTCGGCTTCCTGACGGGACAGATCCGCAGCGCCCTCGACGTGTGGGCCCGGGCGGATGCCATGCAGGCCGAACACGATCGCGTGAAGGCCCTTCGCGACGAGATGGAGGCCCGGCGTGCTGCCGATGACCCCACCGATAAGCCCGTCGTCGTCGATCCGCATAAGCCCCTCGGCGACCTCTCGCTGGTGCCCCCCTCGGCGGCTGATGTCACGGTATGGTCGCTCATCAACGTGGCAGGCCACGTGGTTCTTCCCACGGTCGGCTTCACCGTCAGTGCCCTGACAACTCCCGTCCTCGGACCGCTGTCGGCTCCGCTCTGGATGGCCTCGATCGGCAGTTTCCCGGCTGCCTCGGGGCTGGCTCACTTCACCCGGGGGGACTGGTCGGCCGGGGTCAACCGGGGCCTGGCATCCTTTCCCGTCACGGCCCTCGGTGCAGGGGGCGGGGCGGCTGTCGGCGCCTTGCTGGGAGCGGTCTACGGGGGTGGGGCCAACACTTCGGTGGTCTATGGTGCCGCGGTTGGGATGCTGATGGGCAGCCTCATCAGCCTCGTCTGGTGGGACGTCGAATCGGCACGTGATGCGCTCATCCGCGAGCAGGCGCGCAAGCGCGAGGCGAGTGAGCACCCGGCAGAGGCTCATGTCCCGTCCGCGGATGCGTCCCCCTGACCCGTGAAGCCAGGCCCTGCCTGGCGTCGAGTAACAAGGGGGAGCGGCTGATGCCTGCTCCCCCTTCTCGTGTGCGAGCCGTCCTGTTCGTCACGGCTCCCGGTGTGCCAGGGCAATCAAAGAGATGCCGAAAGGTCGCGGTAGCCGGGACTCCAGCTTGAGCATCGGCACCAGCCGGTCGAAGAGGCCGAGTTCCGCCCCCCCCAGCGTTTTGCGACGCAGGACCGTCCCGCTCCCGAACCAGCCGACCGCGCCCACCATGTTGAAGTGAAAGCAGGTCTCGACCGCGAAGCCCGTCCGCTCGAGCAACCTCACGAGCCCCTTGTGGCCATACCGTCTGAAGTGCCCCACGCCCCGGTCGAGGTCGTTGAACAACCAGCCATGGGCCGGCACGAGCAGGGCCAGACGGCCACCGCGGACCAGCCGTTCGCGCATCCGGACGAGCGCGCGCTCGTCGTCCTCGATGTGCTCGAGCACGTTCAGACAGACCACGGTGTCGAAGGTCTCGCTCGCGATGGGGGCGGGAGGGTCCTGACCCAGATCCCAGGCCGAGACGCTCACGCCGGGGCGATCGCCGAACTTGCGCGCGAGATCGTCCAGGTGACGCGGATCGACGTCGCTCAGGGCGAGGCGTTCGGCCCCGGTCATGAAGGCGGACATGTTCCCGATGCCTGAACCGATCTCGAGGATCCGGCGCCCCACGGCCGGCCGGATCTGGTCGAACATCCAGGTATTGTAGCGGCCCAGGTGAGCCTCGATGGTCTCGAGGGTCGTACGTCCCGTGTCGGCGACGGCGTGGTCGTTCACGCCGTGACCAGCGGTTCCGTGCCCGGGAAGGCCGGCAGCGTCGAGTGAAGTCCCGCTTCGGATTTTGCCGGCTTCGGCGTGGGGACGGGAACCAGTTCAGTACGATCGAGCCAGGCATGGTACACGAGGACCCAGAGTGCCTCGAAGGCGTCCTTGAGACCGATCTTCTTGCCCTCGGCGACGGTGCGTCCCGAGTAGCTGATGGGTACCTCGTAGATCCGGTAATGACAGCGGGCCAGCTTCACCGTGATCTCGGGCTCGAAGCCGAAACGATCCGACCTCAGGGGCATCGCCTGGATCACCTCACGACGGAAGACCTTGTAGCATGTCTCCATGTCGGTGAGATTGATGTTGGTCAGCATGTTCGAGCACAGGGTCAGCATCCGGTTGGCGACCTCGTGCCAGAAGTGCAGGGCCCGGCGCGGCGTGCCGACGAACCGCGAGCCGTACACCACATCCGCGCGGCCATCGATGAGCGGGCCGAGCAGGACCGGATACTCTGCCGGATCGTACTCGAGATCGGCATCCTGCACGATCACGAAGTCTCCCGTCGCATGGCGGAATCCCTCGCGCAGGGCCGCACCCTTTCCCTGATTCCGGGGCTGGAAGACGATCACGTATCCAGGGCGATCGCGGAGCATATCGAGGAAATCTCGCGTCCCATCCTTCGAACCGTCATCGACGATGATGATCTCTTTCGCCACCGGCACGGCCTCGACACGCGCCAGCAGTTCGCGTATCGTCCGCCGCTCGTTGTATACGGGGATCACGACACTCAAATTCAAGGAGCTACTCCGTCCAGGCGCATCCCGCCGCCAGCAAGGCACGCACCTGATCGACCGACGGCGCTTCGGCATAGACACGTAACAGCGGTTCAGTACCACTTGCGCGGACCAGCAACCAGCCGCCGTGATCGAGCGAAAACTTGATGCCATCCAGGGTCTCGACACCCGTGACGGTCTGCCCGGCGATCGCCTCAGGTGGTCTGGTTCTCAGGCTCGCCATGACCCGCTCCTTGATGGATGCGTTCTCGAGGTGCAGATCGACCCGGTCATACCGGTGAACACCGTGATTGGCCTCGAGCCGAGCCACCAGGTCGAGGAGGTTGGCGCCGTGCGTCGCCATGACCTCGAGCAGCATGAGGCTGCAAAGAATACCATCACGCTCGGGTAGATGGCCCTTGATTCCGATTCCACCGGATTCCTCGCCACCGATCAGGATGTCCTCGCGAACCATCAGGTCACAGACGTACTTGAAACCGATGGGAGTCTCGTGTAGCGGTAAGCCGTACTGCTCGGCGAGCTTCGCGACGAGGCGCGAGGTCGAGAAGGTGCGGATGACGCCACCGGTCCACCCACGCCTGCCCGCCAGGTGGTCCAGCATCAGGCTCAGGATCTGGTGAGAGTTGACGAACTGTCCGGATGCATCGACTGCACCGATCCGATCGGCGTCCCCGTCCACGGCCAGACCCACCGCCAGAGGACTGCGTGCACCGGCATCCCGGGTGCGGACGGCCAGTTCGTGGAGGTTGGTGGCGATGGGCTCGGGGTTCACTCCCCCGAAGCCAGGGTTACGTTCGCCATGGATCTCGACGATCTGGATGCCTTGCGGGGACAGGATCTGCCGGAGGTACCCGGCACCGGCGCCGTACATCGGATCGTGAATGACCTGGATACCGGACCGGGCGATCGCCTGCAGATCCACCAGTCGCCCCAACTGGGCGAAATATCCGGCCTCTGGATCGAACCGGGTGATGGTCCCCTGAATCCGCTCACCGGCTGGCCAGTCGAGATCCACGGCTGCCTCGACCCTTTTCGTCAGGTCGGGTGAAGCGGAACCTCCGTAGTGAGCCTTGATTTTGAACCCGTTGTACTCGGGAGGGTTGTGGCTGGCCGTGATCATGACGGCCCCGCGAGCCGCTTTCTCCTTCACGGCCCACGAAATGGCAGGGCTCGAGCACGGACGGTCCACCAGCAGGACCTGGAAGCCGGCCTCGGCCATGGTCTCCGCCACCGAGGCGGCGAATTCCCGGGACAGGAATCGGGTGTCATGTCCGACGATCACGGGTGCGTCGTGTTCACAGGTCTGGCGGTCTTCCAACCAGACTTTCGCGAGCGCGCGTGTCACCCTGGACAGGTTCTCGAAGGTGAACTCTCGCGCGATGACGGCGCGCCAGCCATCGGTTCCGAAGGTGATTGGGGTCATACCGGGCTTCCTTCCGAGCATCTGGACCCCTGAGTCAGGCGGCAACCATGACCGAGTACGGTGCCCGGACCCAGATGCACGGCTGGTTCGAGACTCGAGCCTGCGCCCAGGATCGTCCGATCGACGACACAATCGCGCTCGACGACACATCCAGCACCCAGCCACGAACCGGTTACGCGCGATCCAGCAGCCAGGTGTGAACCGGCACCGACGATGCTCATCGGACCGACGGTCGCTCCCGCGGCCACCCGGGATCCCGTTCCGAGGTAGACGGGGCCCTCGATGCGGGCACCGATCTCGATCACGACGTCATCGCCCGTCCAAATGCCCGGGCTGACTTCGCGTCCGGGGGGCGGGACCTGCACCCGGCCGGACAGCAACGCCTGCTGGGCCTCGAGGAACTTCCCGGGGTTGCCGATGTCGATCCAGTAACGGTCCGTGACGTGCGCGGCCATGGCGCGGCCAGAGGCGAGGATAGCCGGGAACAGCTCACGTTCGAACGAGAACGCCGGCTCGGAGGGGGCCAGATCAAAGACGGCTGGGTCCAGGACATAGATCCCGGCGTTGACGGTGTTCACACCAAGCCGCCTGGCCTCCTCGGCAGTGGGTTTCTCGTGGAAACGCTGGACGCGATCGCCCTCCGTGATCACCAGGCCGAAGGCCGTGGGATCCTCGACGCGGATGAGCGTCAGCGTGGCGGCTGCCTGTTCGCGCCGGTGAGTCTCCAGGACGGCCCCGAGATCGACGTCTGTCAGGATGTCTCCATTCAGGACGACGAGAGGTTCCTCGTCGAAGAATTCACGGGCGTGCCATACGGCTCCCCCCGTGCCGAGCGGCGCAAGTTCGAGCGAGTAATGGAGCTGGACGCCGAGGTGGTGTCCGTTCCCCAGCACGTTGCGGATCGCATCGGCCAGATAGTGCAGGTTGATGACGATGTCGGTGATGCCGTGCCGCCGCAACCATTCGATCTGGTATTCCAGGAAGGGCCGGTCCAGCAGCGGCATCATGGGTTTCGGAACGTGGTACGTCAGCGGTCGGAGGCGCGTTCCGCTGCCCCCGGCAATGATGATCGCTCTCATGCGCGCACTTCCACCGCCGCCATACGGTCCTTGAGCTGGAAGATGGCCTCGACGGGCGTCGGATCGATGGAGCGGGCCAGCCCGAGATACACGCTGACCCAGTCCCCCAGGTAGGCCAGATCGAGCTGCCGGGTGAGCGCATCGTCACCGAGACCGAGCAG
>JBEIFE010000108.1:0-6012 GCA_040382575.1 Candidatus Sericytochromatia bacterium | reverse complement strand
GGATGATGTCCTTGGGAGCCGACCAGCCGTTGAGCTCGCCCACGAGCTTGACGCCCACGACGCGGGGCTGCAGGACTTCCCACGGGAAGCCGGCCATGACGTCCACGGCGTCCGCACCGCCGACGCCCGAGGCGCACATGCCGAGGCCGCCCGCATTCGGGGTATGCGAGTCGGTCCCGATCATCAGACCGCCCGGAAAGGCGTAGTTCTCGATGACGACCTGGTGGATGATGCCCGAGCCGGGCTTCCAGAAACCGGCGCCATAGCGGGCCGAGACGGACTTCAGGAAGTCGTAGACCTCGCGGTTCTCGACGATGGCGGCTTCGGTGTCAGCCGCGGCGCCCTTGCGCGCCTGGATGAGGTGGTCACAGTGGACGGTGGTCGGCACGGCGACCTCGTCCTTGCCTGCCTGCATGAACTGGAGCCAGGCCATCTGGGCCGTCGCGTCCTGGAGGGCGACGCGGTCCGGACGAAGCTGCAGATAGGCCTTGCCGGCCTCGAGTTCCTGGTTGGCGGGATCGTCGAGGTGCGAGAAGAGGATCTTCTCGGCCAGCGTCAGGGGGCGCTTGAGGCGATCGCGCACGACGGCAAGGTTGGACGCCATGCGGCCGTAGGTGGCAGACAGCTGTTCGGGCGTGGTTTCGATGGTGGGCACGGCTTCCTCCAGGGTGGGACGGGCTTCGCGCGTCCGGTCCGGGACCGGATGGGTTGTCCTTATTTTATCAGATGGTGGGCCGCCAAGGCACGCCGAAGGCGGGCCGGGGGCCAGCGAGGGGAGCCGCATGCTCACCTGTTGTGGCTCGTGGAGATAGGGGAGTGCACGCCCGCAAGGGGCCGAGCCGCAGCGTACAGCGCAGGTACGTGAGGCGAGGCCCCGCGGACTTAAGCCGCAAATCACCCCGCCCGGTGCGGAATCCCTAGAGGCGGCGGAAGGCGGTGACCAACATCTGCGCGCCCAGCAAGCCCATCACGAGGACGGGGCCCCACAGGTCGGCGAAATAGCCGACGAGCGCCATCGGGAGCGTCGAGGCGAGGTTCATGAGCATCGCCTGGACGCCGAAGATACGGCCCCGGACGTGGGGTTCGACCCCCTCCTGGACGAGTGTCGAGACGGGTAGCTCGATCGCCGCTGCGCCCACGCCCAGGGCGATCGCCAGGGCGAACGTCACGTTCCAGGCCGCCTGACCCCCGATCTGAGTAGAGGTGGCCGCGCCGCCGAGGATGCCCAATCCGATGAGGGCGCCACCGGCGATGACGAAGCCCCTCTGGATGAGGATTCCCTTGGGGACGCGCTGACCCCAGCGCGCCAGGATGCCGGCCATCAGGACCATCCCGATGCCCGCGAAGGCCTGGATGTAGGTGAAGTCGGTGGGGCGGGCCGGATGGAGGGTGACCTCGGCGAAGCCACGGGCGATCACATTCACCGCGGCGATCGTTCCGAACAGGGTCATGGTCATGCCGTAGGCCCGCAGCAGGCGGGGATGGGTTCGCAGGTACTCGAAGGCGAAGCGCCATTCGTCGAAAAATGTGCTCGATTCCCTGTCGGCATGGTGCTCCTGGCGCGCCGGGAACTGGATGAACAGGGTCGCGAGCGTGGCGATCGCGTAGAGGGCCACGACTACCCAGTGCGCACCCATCTGGCCGTTCACGAAGGTCCAGTTCCAGACGGGACTCGACAGGGCGAACGAGCCGATCAGCGCCCCGACCATCATGGTCATGAAGACCGAGTTGGCCGTCATGAGGTGCCGCGGAGCGACGAGGGTCGGGATGGCCTTCATGAAGGCGGGGTCGAAGAAGCGGGTGATGAACGAGAACAGGAAGCCATGAAACAACAGCCAACCGATGTGGTGTCCGGCCAGCGGGAGCGTCGCCACCTGGATCATGCGCAGGACGCTGGTGATGGCCATCAGGTTGCGCAGTGAGAACCGGTCGACCACCACGCCGGCCACCGAGCCGAAGAGGATGGCGGGCAGTCCGGCGGCCAGATAGATGAAGCTGACGAGGGTGTTCGAGGCCGGAGACAGGTAGACCAGGAATACGAAGAAGAGTTTCTCGCCCAGGTTGTGGGACAGAGAGACGGCGCAGAGGGCCAGGAAGCTCCTGTCCAGGAGGGGCTCCGGGGACGGACTGGTAGATGGGCTCACGGCCATGTCGGCCTCGGCGGGGGGAGTCGTCGTCATGCCACCTCTCGGCTCGAAAATCCAGTGTAACACGCATGTTCGCCCACTCTGCGGTGTCCTCCCTTGCGGATCCAGGTCACTTGCGCCACGATCGGGGCGTGTCACCAGCCACGAGAGGCTGGATGTCGATATCTGGATCGAACGGGGGTGCAAATTGCCAGGCAGACGGATGTGGCGCTTCGCGCTGTTGGCGGGCGTGGTCGCGCTGTGGTCCATCCCCCTCACGCTTCCCGTCCAGGCAGAGTTGCGCAAGCCTGCCGCCACCGAGACCTTTCCCGTCAAAGAACTCGACGAAGACGGCATGGTGGGGGTCGAGACTCGGTTCAAGGTCCACGTGGCCCCGGAAGAGGCTTACCGGTTGCTCTCCGACGTCGAGCACATGGCTGATTTCATGCCCTCTCTGCGGACCTGCGAGATCCTGGATCGGCAGGGAAAGGCCATCATTCTGCGCATGAAGGCCGATCTGGGTGAACTCGTACAGCGTCGCATTCATGAGCCCCCCGGTGCCATCCGGTGGACGCTGGTCTCGTCGCCCATGTTGAAGCGCATGAGAGGTGGATGGACCATCGAGCCGGACGGAGAGGGCACCAGGCTGACGTATCGGGTCCTCGTCGAGTCGTCCATCCCTTCGCCCCCCTCCATGGTGCGATGGACGCAGGCGCAGGCCCTGCCATCGCTCGTCAGGAACGTGCGGATGCGGCTCGAAAGTCACGGGGCCTGGCGCAAGCCCTGATCGCGTGGCGTCGTCAGATCAGCGGGCCGCCAGAGGGTTGCGCCAGCGATCCAGGCCCCGGTGAGATTCGTGGATCGTCAGAACCTGCCGGGCGAAGCCGTGTAAACGATCGATCTGCACCTCGGACTGGAAGTCGGCATCGAGGAAGTGAAGCATGGCTTCGCTTGTTTCCTTGAGGGCAGAGACCCGCGAGGGGCGCAGCACGATGTACAGACTCTGCAGGTGAGGCCGGATGCGCTGTTCGTCCGAGCCGCGCGCTTCCCGTCCGGACAGCCTGCCGAGGACCGGCAGCAATTCCTCGATGGAACCGATCGCCTCCAGCGGGCGATGACAGGCCCGAGCCATCGCGGGGCCGAGCGTGTCGGCTTCCTCGGGCCAGAGGCGGTGGACGAGGTTCTTGAGGATTCGCACGTCATCGTAATAGCCGAGGCCGCGCAGGGTTGCACACACCACGCGGGAGTCCGGAGAATCGAGGGTGGCCAGCAGGGAGTCCAGTCTGGCCGGATTCCTCACCGATACCAGGGCGTCGGCAGCGGCAAGCCTCACATGGCCATCTCGATCGTCAACCAGGGCTGCCAATCTCGGGGCCAGACTGGGGTCATCATGACCGGCGAGGAAGGCGAGGGCCTCGGACCGGCACCCGCGCGTCGCATCCTCAGCATGCTCCATGAGAACGCTCCGGGCAGCCGGGTCGGACAGGCCTGCCAGGGCTTTCAAGGCGGCCTCGAGCACTCCACGGTTCTGAACCGTCTTCAGGATCTCCGAGAGAGGTCTCAGGGCATTGCTCGAGTCGATCTGCACAAGGAGAGGGGCCAGGCGCTCGCAGGCCGAGGGGGACAGGTGCGGGATCTGCTCGCAGAGGGTGGTGAAGCTGGAGGGGCCGATCGAGATGAGGGCCTTCGAGGCCCGGCTGGCAATCTCGTCGGTCTCACCCAGGGCCGAGGCCAGGAGCACGACGGAGCGCGCATCTTTTCGTTTTCCGAGCGAGGTCGTCGCCTGGGCGGCCACGGTGGGATCGAGATCCGATACGAGTTCGGACAGCATCTGCATGGCCGCTTCGTCCGAGAAATCTCCGAGGCCCTCGGCGACCTGGCGACGCGTACGCGGGTCACGGTCCATCGAGGCCTTGCGCAGGGCGGGGAGGGCAGTCGGATGGTTGCACCGTAAAAGACCCCGCAGGGCGAGGGCGCGGATGCCCTCATCCGGATCGTCATAGGCTTCCTTGAGCAGGGCGATGGAGCTCGCTGACCGCGCATTGACGAGGCCCTGCAGGGCCTTGAGCCGGTCCTGGCGATCGGCGGAATGCAACTGCTTGCGAATGAAGGGTGGTGTTCCTGGAATGAAACCGAGGAAATTGAGCGCGACGCCCCCTCCACCTACCAGGCCGAGGGCCACCCAGGTTCCGATTTCGAGCCCCATCGAGAATCCTGCCAAATCCGGAAACGACGCTGCGCGGTCGTCCCGTCGCGAATACACGGAGATCCAAGCTGTCCTGCGGTCTCTCCCCCTCGAGACGACCTTCCGATGATACATCCATCACAATTGTCAGTCGTTTGTGACAGATGTCAACAAACACGATGGAAAATCTGGCCAGGCCGGGTCACGTGGCCTGGATGGTCGCACGTCAGAAGGTCACGGGTAGATTCTGGCGCCAGCGCTCGAGAGCCTTGGGGGTCGAGAAGACCGCCAGCGTGCGACGCGCGAAGCTGTGCAACCGGTCGACGTGGACCTCGCTCGTGAACTCGGCGTCCCGGAAGATCAGGTTGGTTTCTCCGGCCTCGGTGAACGCACACACGCGGCCCGGTCGGAGCAGGATGTAAAGGGCTTGCAGATAGGGACGCTGCTTCTGGTCTTCCGAGGTTTTCGTCTCACGCGTCGAGAGGCGCCCGAGGATGGCCAGGAGTTCCTCGGCCGAGGCCAGCATGTCGATCGGGCGCCGGCAGACCGTGGACAGGGTCTGGCGCAGGCCGTCCCCTTCCTCGGGCCACAGCCTCGCGACCAGGGCCGAGAGAATCCGGGTGTCTTCGTACTGCCCGAGACCGCGGGCCGCCTCGATGACGACCTCGGTGTCGGTCTCGGCGATGGCTCGCATGAGCGCATCGAGACGCCCGGGGTTGCTCACGGACGTGATCGTCGAGATGGCGGCCCGGCGGACGAGCGGATCGCGGTCGGCCAGCAGGGCAACGAGTTTTTCCGTGACGCCCGGATCGTCATAGCCCAGCAGGTAGGAAAGGGCCTCCGGGCGACAGTCCTTACCTGGATCTTCGGCGAACTTGAGCAGGGCCGAGTGAATGCGCGGGTGATTCAGGTCGCCCATCGCCCGGATGGTCGCCTCGAGGACAAAGCGGCTCTGGGAGGTGTTGAGGATCTCGACGAGCGGTTCGACCGCGTTCTTGGAGTCCAGCTGGACGAGAATGGGTACGAGGCGTTCGCAGGCAGACGGCGAGAGGGTCGGGATCGCGTCGCAGAGGGCGCTGAAGCAGCTGTGGCCGATCTCGAGCAGGGCCTGACCTGCCTTCTTGGCGATCTCCTCGCTTTCGCCGAGGGCCACGGCGAGGAGCTTGGCGGCCTTGGAATCCTTCCGCTTGCCAAGCGAGCTCGTCGCCTGGGCTGCCACCGTCGGTTCGAGATCCGTGATGAGCTCGGACAGCATCTGCGTGGCGGCCTCGTCCGGGAAGTCGGCGAGACCTTCGGCGACCTGGCGACGGATCTTGGGGTCCCGGTCGGTCATGGCCCGGCGCAGGACCGGGATGGCGATCGCCCGACCGCTCCGGAGCATGCCTCTCACGGCCAGCCCGCGGATCGCCTCGTCAGGGTCACCGTAAGCGTCTTTCAGGATGTTCACCGCTGTAGCCGACTTGCTATTGGCGATGCCCGTCAGCGCGTTGAAGCGGACCTGGCGATCGCCCGACTCGAGCTGCTTGCGCAGGAAAGGGACGGTTCCCGGGAAGAAGCCGGCTAAGTGGAGGCCTGCGCCCCCCGCTCCCAGGAGTGCCACCGTTCCCAGGGCAATCCCGATCTCGCCACCAGCCATTCAGGTCTCCTTTTCAGGACCGGCAAGCCGCGATTCCAGGTCGCGGATCCGGTCGGTGAGCGCAT
>JBEIFE010000107.1:0-6041 GCA_040382575.1 Candidatus Sericytochromatia bacterium | reverse complement strand
GCGGGCAACCGTCTCGTGGTCGGGTTCACCGCGGAACAGGCCGCCGGGAACGAAGCCGGTGTGCGGACAGTCGATGAAGTTTTCGACGACTTACTGAACGTCTGCCTTGAAAAGTGCATCGAAGGTGACGTGCGACCATGTGGGGTCGCCGTGGCCAGGAAAGACCGGAAGGGGCGGGAGATCCATCGCGGGGTCCCCCATCCATACCCAGACGAGCCCCTGCTGGACCCGCACCGGTCTGGCCGGTACCTGACACCCGCCGGGTAAGGCCTCGCCTGGCTTCAGCGCGGGAATCTGGACGCAGGTCCCTTGCCCGTCGAAGCGCCAGCCGTGATACGGGCAGGTTACATGGCCATCGCGTAGCGTTCCAGCTGAAAGACGCGCTCCCCGGTGCGCGCAGCGGTCCAGCAGGGCCCCGATCTGCCCCGAGGCATCCCGGAACAGGACCAGAGGGGTTTCGAGCACCGTGACGGAAAGCGGTCGCGACTTGAGCCGCTTTTCGAGGGCGGCACAGTACCAGAAGGCCTCGAGCGCTCGCGTCACGGAGTGACCTCCGGTGCATCGACCACGGATTCCGAGGGAGGCTCCAGCGGAGCCTCGTCCTCGATACGCGGCTGGGTCGGTTCCGGCGTCTCGATGGAAGGGGCGGGAGTGTCGCGGGGCGTCGATCGAGCAGGCGTCATGGCAACGTCCGTAGTGGCCGTACGCGGGCGAGGACGGAAGCTCGTCGAAGCGGCTTTCACGGCCGTCACCGCAGCCGGGAACGGGGCGGGTGGAATCCCCTGCAGAGCCTGGCCCATGACGGCCTTCCAGAGGGGGGCGCAGACCACACCGCCCGTCGTTCCTCCGGACATCGGTGAGTTGTCATCATTGCCCAGCCACACGAGCCCCACCGTGTCCGGCGTGTATCCGATGAACCATGCATCGCGGTGATCGGATGTCGTGCCGGTCTTGCCTGCCACGGGACGATCCAGGCGTGCGGCATAGCCCGTGCCCCGGAGGACGACGCCTTGCATGACATCGTTGAGGAGGCGGATAGAGGCCGTGGCGACAACCTGCCGGGGCGCGTCCGGATCGTCGACCGGGACCTGCGTGTCCGGCCGGCCTGCCACGAGATGTCCGCGAGGATCGACGATTTTCAGGTAACTTCGAGGTTCGGCGCGCCGACCGTCCGCCGCGAATACCCCGTAGCAGGACGCGATTTCCAGGGGGGTCACTTCGGATGCACCCAGGGCCAGGGAAAGTGTCGGCGTGAGCGGGGTCTCGGGTCGGATCCCGACGGCATAGGCCATGCGGGTCACGGGCTGGATACCCACGCGATCCAGCAACTTGACGGCGATGACGTTGTTGGATTGTTCCAGGGCACGTCGCAGGGTGATCGTTCCCTCATGCTTGCCTCCGAAGTTCTCGGGGGACCATGGTCGACCGTCAGCGCCGGGATACGATGCCCGGGCATCACTCATCGTCGTCGCGGGCGAGAGCTTTCCTCCAGTGTCATCGAAAGCCGTGAGGTAGACGAAGGGCTTGAACAACGAACCTGGCTGGCGGCGCGCCTGGATGGCACGGTTGAACTGACTCGTCTGGAAGTCGACTCCTCCCACCAGGGCCCGGATGTCTCCGGTTCGCGGGTCCAGGACGACGATCGCTCCCTGGGAGAAACGCTGAGCCTGGCCATGCGTCTTCAGGGTCGCGGCCAGCAATCGCTCGGCCTGTTCCTGGAGGGGGAGATCCAGGGTCGTGACGATCCGGTATCCACCGCGTTCCAGGGCGGGCATGTCGAGGACCCGGGGCTTGCCGGTCATGGCATCCACCACCACGGGCGGATGTTCGCGAAGGTCACGAAGCACGAAGTTGGTGAAGTACGGGGCACGGAAGCGCACTCGACGAAGGGGCTGGATCACGGGCAAGTCGCGTTCTGCTTGCTTCTGCATCCGCGCCGAGATGTACCCCGAGTCGACCATGCGCTCGAGGGCGATCGTGAGGTAACGGCCGATCCGTTTCCGGTTGCGGTACGGGCTATAACGCTCGGGACCTCGGAGCAGGTAGGCGAGCAGGGCGCTCTCGGACAGCGTCAGCTGGTCCGTCCGTTTTCCGAAGTACAACCGGCTGGCCGCCTGGATCCCGTAGCAGTTGTGTCCCCAGTACACCTGGTTCAGGTACATCTCCAGGATCCGGTTCTTGCTGAATCGTTGCTCGATCCGGAGGGCCAGGTAAGCATCGGCCAGTTTGCGAAACAGGCTGCGGTTCGAGGACAGAAACAGGTTCTTGGCCAGCTGCTGGGTGATCGTCGAGCCGCCTTCGAGGCGTCTTCCCTCCAGCACGTCCGTCACGGCGGCTCGCAGGATTCCCCGGATGTTCACTCCCCGGTGACGCATGAAATGTTCATCCTCCACGGCGATGACGGCCTCGCGCAGATGGATGGAAATGCTGGCAAGCGGGACGAACTCGCGGTTCTCTTCCCCGTGGATGCTACCCAGAAGGCGCCCCTTGCGATCGAGGATCTGGGTCGATTGATGCGGGCGCCAGTTCTCGAGGATCCGGACGTCAGGGAGGCGACTCAGCTGGACAAGGGCCGCCGCTGCTGCGCCCATGAGAGCGAATGCCAGTGAAACCACGAGCAGGCCCCACGCGTCGCCGGCTCGCCACGCGGCTTTACGAGCTGCGGGCTTGCGCTTGAGGACCTTGAGGCGCGTGGGCGGCGACTGACCGGCACCCCGGATACCGAGGGCCTCTGGTCGGCTCTTGGAACCCTGCTCCGGTGTGTCGCTCATCCGCGCAGCTGACAGGCTCCCCGGAGCAGCCGATCCATCCGCATCGAGGCCTTCTGGGCCACATCGACGACGTCACCATGCGAGGTCTCGGCCTGGGCCTCGGCCGTCACGGCGATGTTGGTGATGCACGAGATACCGAGCAACTGGAGCTCGAACTCCCGGGCCATCTCGGCCTCGGGGACGGTCGACATGCCGACGGCATGGGTGCCGATCCGCTGGAGCCACAGGATCTCGGCCGGCGTCTCGTAGTTGGGCCCGAGTAGCCCGGCATAGACTCCCTCGCGGAGAGGGAAGTCGAGATGGTCACGTGCCCACGTGCCCAGCGCGTCGCTCCAGGACGGACTGTAGGGCGAAACCGGGCGAGGTGCGAGTGTGGACACATCCCGGAAGCCACCGAGCAGATTGACCTGGTCCCGGATGATCATCAGATCGCCGGGGATCCAGTCGCCGACGAGGCCTCCGGCTGCATTCGTGAGGATGACCCGGCGGATACCCAGGCCCTGGAACATGCGGATCAGGCTGGTGGCTGCTTCCTGTCCATGTCCCTCGTACAGGTGGAACCGTCCGCGGGCGATCGCCACGCGGGGACCGTCCGGGATGGTGCCCACCGTCAGTTTGCCCGCGTGTCCGGCGACCGTCACCTCGGGTAATCCATCGACCTCGCCATATGGCAACTCGGTGACATCCTCGAGATCATGCAGGACGCTGATCCCGGAACCGAGCACGATGGCCACCTCCACGCCCCGGAAAACAGCAGGGTCCCGAGGGGTAGGGAAGGTCGCGGGTGACGTGCTCATCGGATGTCCTCCTCTGGGACCATCGGGGGATCCTGGGGCACGATGCATTCCTCGATCAGACGCATCCATCGCCGGAGCAGGATTCGTTCGGACGAAAGTGGTCTGACCCAGACCGTATGAGAACCCAGCCAGCGTCCCCCGAGCACGTCGGTGAACAGCTGGTCGCCGACGATCGCGACCTCGGCAGGCACGAGGCCCAGCCGTTCGAGGGCCAGGCGAAAACCTCGGTCGAAGGGCTTCCTGGCACGATGAATTCCCGGAATTCCAAGGCGCGTGGCGAGAAGTTCGACTCGTCGGCGATCGCGATTATTCGACACGATGTGTAGCTCGAACGTTTGACGGGTCCGTTCGAGCCATGCCCGGATCTCGTCGGATGGTTCCGAGGAGTCGGCAGGCACGAGGGTATCGTCGAGGTCGAGTAGCAACCCCTTCACACCTCCGTTCCGGAGCGACTCGAGATCGATGTCGAGCACGGACGGGGCTTGCTGGGTGGGTTCGAACCAGGATCTCATTGCAAACATGACTGGTGGCATCATACCACCCGGGATGATGCTGAATCCGCATCACGGGCTCAGCGTCCCCGGATCTCCCGGATGGCCGCCAGATGGTCCCGGTATGTGCGCGTGAAGACGTGCCAGCCTTCCCCCCTGGCCACGAAGTAAAGATCATCCGTGCGCTCGGGCTGCAGCACGGCCTCGAAGGAAGCCTGGCCGGGGTTACAGATGGGGCCGGGCGGCAGACCCGCCACGCGGTAGGTGTTGTAGGGACTGTCGATGGCGATGTCTCGGTGGCGAAGGCCTCGCGCGTCCTGGTGCCGCCCCAGGGCATATTCCACGGTGGGATCACTTCCCAGTCGGATGCCTCTCGCGAGGCGGTTGTAGAACACCCCCGCGATGTGGGCTCGCTCCTGCGGTCGCGCCGCCTCCATCTCGACGATGGACGCCAGCGTCAGGGCCTCGTGCAAGGGCAGGAGAGCAGGGCTGGTCCGGAGATACGGTTCCCGGACGGCCTTCTCGAAACGGCCGAGCATCCGGTCCACCAGTCCAGCCACGTCAACCGGTCCCGGGGGCAAGAAGTACGTGTCGGGGAAGCAGTAGCCCTCGAGCGTCGCAGGCGAGGATGGATCCGCCAGCCAGGAATGCCGGGGGAGGTGATGGTCGACCCGGCGCGTCTCGCGAAGGAATGCGCCGGCAGGTAGATGACCTTTCCGGGCCAGCATGGCATCGATGCGCGCCACGGACCAGCCCTCCGGAACCGTGACGATCACGACGCGATCGTCACCCACCAGTAACCGGTCCCACGTGGCGATCGCCCCCGACCTACCGGAAGGCGAATACGTCCCGGGCTCCGGGAGATCGGTACTTCCCCGCATGGTCAGGACGAGATCGAGCCACCGGGCTGACCGGATCGCCCCTCCGGCTTCGAGACGACGCAAGATCGAGAGGCGATCCTGATGGACCGCTACTCGGAGAATCACGGGTCTTCCCCGCCCCGTGGGCGCCAGTTGCCCCATGATCACGAGCGGGATCGTCACCAGGATTCCGGTCGCCACCACCAGGAGCCTGGCATGGCTGACCGCCACGCGTTTGCCCATCCAGTTCGTCAGGGCACGCCGGAGGCGCACACGGATCCCGGTCCCCCCCGGGGGGTTGCCATGTGGCTGATGGGCGGTCGGCACGGGCATCTCAGTCCCCGCCGGTCACGAGACGGCCGTTGAAGAAATCGAGTGTCCGCTCGATCAGGTCGTCCGGTTGGCCGGGACTTGCCGCGGGGGGGACCTGAGCGCCCGCGCTGACGAGCGTGCTGGTCGCGGGTTCAGCATCCGGGACGGGCACGACCTCGGGCACGATCGCGGAGGCGACCGATGGAACGGGCACGTCATCGGTCAGGTGATCGGTCAAGACACGGGGAGCCACGTTTCGATCGACACGGGGTTCGGGTGGGCGGACCTCTTCGATCCGGGGACGAGGCGGCGGGTCAGGTGGTCTCTGGGGGGACGCCGGTGTCGTGGGACCTGGGCCGACACCGGCCCGCCTAGGGTCCGCCTGGGCGCCTCCACCCGTGTCCAGGCCGAGGGCGAGATCCACGCCCTCACCGAAGGCCTGGATGGCTGCCTTGAGGAGATGCGGTCTCCGCTGCTCGAACAGGTTGACCAGCGCTTTGACCGTGAGACTCAGACGCTTACCCTCGAGGCGCGCGCTCACGGCATGCTGCTGGGCCAGGCTATGAGTCGTGACGTGGACCGTCTGCAGGGCCGCGATGAAACGCGGCAGGATATCCGAGGCCGAATATGCTTGTTCCTGGATTTCTGGCGAGGAGGGTGACGCTTCCGCTGCAGGGGCCTCCGGCGTCACGGGGGCAGGCGAAGCGGACACACCACCCGTGGCAGCAGGCGAGATGGCAGGGGATTCGGTCCGCGTGGGCGGAGCGGGTGTCATCGTCACCGGTCGATCCGGCACGGGGGCCGCGGAAG
>JBEIFE010000106.1:0-6047 GCA_040382575.1 Candidatus Sericytochromatia bacterium | reverse complement strand
GCCCGCTCGCACTTCGAGGCATCCTACGATGTCAAGAAAAACGCCCGGACGCTCTTTCATCTGGGAGAGTGCCTTTACCAGCAGGGCGATCGCGAGGCGGCCGAGGAATGTTTCGAGCGCGCGACCCAGGTCGATGCCACCCTCACGGACGCCTTCATCATGCTCGGGGTCGTTCGCAAAGAGAGCGGACGCCCGAAAGAGGCGATCGCCAGCTTTGACAGGGCTCTCAAGAACGACCCCAAGGCCATGGTGGCCCGGTACCAGATCGCCCAGGTCACGTTCGAACTGGGGGATATGCAGCGCGCGGCTGCTCAGGCCCATCACGTCATCGCGCAGGCTCCGCAGTTCGCGCCTGCCCATCTCCTGATGGCCAACATCACGATGAAGCTCGGTGACTACCGGCAGGCGGCCGTGGCGTTTTGCAAGGTCCTCGATATCTCGGGCCCGGACCACGCGCTTTTCCTGTCTCTCGGTCGCGCCTTCGCGCATCTCCAGGACCTGCCTCAGTCCCTGCAGGCGTTCGAGGCAGCCTTTCAGATGGATCCGACCAGCGAACTGGCATGTTCGGCCGTAGCTCGACTGGCCGAACGCATGGGGAATCTCGAGAAGGCCGGGGAGTACTACCGACAGCTTCTGTCCTTCGAGGGCAGCGTCGGGATGGCCACCGAGGCCCTCGAACGCCTGGGGTTACCCACCGATGTGCCTCCACCCCCCAAGGGCAAGAAGAAGGCGAAGGGCGATCCGACGGCTCCCAAGGTGACCTTCAATCCTCCCAAGATGCTTGATCTGGCGGGTCTGCCCAATACCACGCCCTCCCGGACGGGCCGGATCATCGGGGTGGCCACGCCGACGGCGCCTCTGAACAGCGCGCGAGCCAATCCGGGGCAAGCAAATTCCGCCGCCCCCTTCGTCCCGGGAGGGGGGAGGTCGAAGCCGACGACCCCGCTCGACCAGGTGCTGGATCAGATCAACAAGTTCATCGACAAGACGCCTCTGAAGGGAACCGTCGATGCCCACGTCGTGGGCGATCAGGCCACCACCATCGTGAAGCGGCTCGGTGGACTCATCGATAAGGTCCGCAAGGAGCGTGGCGGAGAGCCCCCCGGACCGGCCCCATCCCGGCCGCCCAGGACTGCTCCCGTCAGCCCGAAGGGACCGTCGTCTCCGCCTCGAAAAGAGGGGCGCTAGCGCGTCTCGAGGACGCTCGCCAGCTGGGCGAGGCCAGCCAGACACGCCGTCTCGGCTCGCAGGATCCGGCTTCCCATGCTTGCCGGCTGGACCCCCCGGGACCTCAACCAGGCCTCTTCGGCTGGCGAGAATCCTCCTTCCGGACCGATGAACAGGCGGAATTTACGCAACTTCGCCGACCGAGCCGCTTCGATGAGAGGCGGTATCTCGGTGTCCCGGGGATGACCGAACCACCTCGATTCTTCGTGGTCTGTCCCTTGCGGCAGACTGTCGTAAAGGCGACTCGGTGCCGAAAGTTCTGGCAGTCGACCACGCTCGCACTGCTCCGCTGCTTCGCGGGTGATCTCGTGCCAGCGCGCCATACGGCGATCGATCCGGTCGGCCTCCAGACGTACCACCGTGCGCTCCGTCGTGACGGGCACGATGGCATGGCAACCGAGTTCCGTCGCTTTCTGGAGGATCCACTCCTGCCGATCGCCCTTGAGGATCGCCTGGACGAGCGTCAACTGGCCTGGCAATTCACCCGGAGCCGGGTGCGGATCCGATACTGGCGCCGTCCGAGATCGTCCGTCCGGCGCGGGCATCCGGGCTTCCCGGCGTGTCCCCAGTCCGTCCAGGACCCAGAAGGGATCGCCCTCGTTGAGCCGCAGGACCCGGGCCAGGTAGTGCCACCGGTCATCGGGAAGCCGCACGTGACCGTCCACGAAGTGGGAAGGCTCGAGAAAGAGGGTGGGAAGGTCGGGGGTGGTCAATCGCATCAGATGTCCTGAGGCTGGTGGATGGTCCGGATGGACAGGTCCTGCCGCTGAGTCAGGTCGACGATGGAGCCCTCGAGATCGATGATGGGACGATCGAGGTGCTGACGATTGACCTGAACGACGCGCGCGAACTGTCCCGTGCTCATCACGACCCAGGATTGAGACGGGTACGGCACGATGAAGCGCGTGAAGGCCTCGACGATGCGCGGATCGAAATGGGTTCCGGCCCCGTGGAGGATGGCTTCATACACGACGTTTGGCGGCAGCCCCTTCTTGTAGGGTCGATGGGAGATGAGGGCATCATAGACGTCGACGACCGACACGATGCGCGAGAACTCGGCGATCGCGTCCCCCTTGATGCCGAGCGGGTATCCACTGCCGTCGTATTTCTCGTGATGCTGGAAGACGATGTTGCGGATATCCTGGGTGGCCCAGGCATAGGGGCTCAGCAGCATGATCCCGTTGGCGGGATGGGTGGCCATGATGCGGAATTCATCCGCCGTCAGCTTGCCCGGCTTGTGCAGGATGGCCTCGGGGACCATCGACTTGCCGATGTCGTGAAGCAAGGCCCCGATACCCAGGATGCGCAGGCGCTCGACAGGGTACCCGAGCGCCGCACCCACCACCAGCGAGAGGCTCATGACGTTGGAGGAGTGCGCATAGGTGTATTCGTCATACACGCGCAGGTCGATGAGGCTGTTGAGCAGTTCGCGATTCGTGACGATGCGCTGGATCGTTTGCTGGACGGTGGTGTCCACGGAGCGGATGTCGAGGACCTGCCCCTGCTTGATCTGGGACTGGATATGCTCGATGGTCCGTAGATTTCGTTCCATCACCTCATGTCGGATGATCTTCGGTCGGAATGTTCCCGCCCCGGCTTGCGCGGTGACCGTTCGCGCGGGCGTGGGTGGGATCCGATTCACGACAGGCCCCGAGGCAGGCCGTCGGGCCGGTAGCTTGCGAGGCGTGGCCGCCGGAGATGGCGCATGCGGTGCGGCCGGGCGCTCGGGGGGCACCGAGGTGGCGGTCCGGGCCAGGGAACCGGTCCCCGGGACGTCGGTCGGCATGGTGGGTGCCCGGACGAGCGGTGGAGGATCCGGAGGTTCCATCGAGTCGGTCGTCGGTGCCGGTTCCGGTTCCTGTGCCGGGGTTGGAGGCAGTTCCTGGGCCAGAACCTTGAGGGTACCCGTCTGGATCCGCTGCAGCAGGGAGATGTGATGGTCGCTGAGGGCCGTCCCGACCGTCCAGATGGTCTGACGGGTGTATGGATGGACGACGTTCTGGGCCAGGATCATCCCGGGCCTGAGCTCACTGGCTGAACAAGTCAGTTCCCGCACATTCCATCTCCCCGGTGCGACCCGCGCCCGATCATACCAGATGGAAGGTCAGCTTCATCCGAGGCCGAGCTTGGAGATGAGCTCACGCTGGCGGGACGGCGACAGGCGGGAGCCCGCACGGTCCTTGAGAATATCCTCGAGTGAAGGCTCTCCGGGCTTCGCGACCGCCTCTTTCAGGATTTCCCGCAGGATCTCCACTTCCGATCGGCTGAGACGGGTCCCCCGCAGGGTGTGCTCCTCGAAGGTTTCCCATGTGAGCGGCCAGAGGTGCTGGACCAGCCGCGCCACGGCCTGCGCATAGACGCGGATCTCGAACTGGGCGTTCTCGGCCAGTCTGAGATCGAGGAAATGTAACCAGTTCCGGAGATTTGCCTGGGCCCTGAAACGCGTGTACTGGGCCAGAGGCAGGTTGATCCGGGCAAGTTCGCGTGCGACGCCTGCCTCGAGGTAGGCTTCGTAGTGGTCGCGTACCGTCGTCTGGTCCGTGGCGATCGATTCCAGGAACGATTCCTTGACCTTATTCGACAGGTCGTCGCCGGAGCCCTGTTTGTTGAGACCGCTCTGCCCCTGAACCCGTCCAGGCGCTGGCACGTACTGAAGGGCCGGCATCTCGGCATATCGGCCGGAAAATTCGTTGAAGCTCTGCGTCCGATGACGCATCCATTCCCGGGCCACGAAGATCGGGCACTGGACCTCGATCTGGAGCACGGCCATCTCGAATGGTGTCGCGTGAGCGTGGCGCCAGAGGTAGTCCCGAGTGGCAGAATCCTTGACCGGATCGACGCCGGTGGGGTTTCCCGTACTCATCCGGGCGGCCTCGAGCGGCATCAGATCGTCGCCAAGGTGGGCGATGTAACGGATGTAGCCGTGATCGAGAACATTGATGGGTTCCGAGAGGAGAGTAACGTGGGCGTTCAAGAAGGGACCTCCGTCTGGCGTGACGCTTCCAGTTTCCCGTTTGTGATGCGTGATCGCAACATCGTGACTCACATCATGAACCGTACGTGCATAGTCGAGCCAAATACAGGGTACAAGTCTGGTAAGCGAGATTCCTCTTGGGGCATTTCCCCCTGGAAAGCAGTGAATGGCCATGAAGCATGCTCGACAGGCGTTGCCCCTGGTCGCTCTATCGGCTCTTTGCGCCGCCACGCCCGCTTGCATGTCCCCCTCGACTCTGACGGTCGTCGCAGATTCCTCGGGGATCAAGGATCCCATTGTACTCGCCGGTCAGGTTGACCTTGCGTCTCTCGGTTATCGGACCCAGGCCACCATCAATGACATCGCCGTCGCGGCGACGGTCTCGGTTATCGATATCCAGTCGGGTGCGACGGTTGCCGTCGCCTTGACCAACGCTGCCGGTGCCTTCCAGTTCTCGGGCGGTGCCTTGAAGGTCACGGCGGGTCGAGCGTATTATCTGGAAGCGGTCAAGGGACTTGGCAACAACGTGGCCGGCAAGGATGCTTGTCGTGTCCGGACCATCATCAAGGCCATCACGGCAACCACCTTTGCAAGTTTGTCGGGAGCCGTTGTGGGGTCGCCGGTTTCCATCAATGAATCCACCACGGCTCTTTCCATCATCGATACGCTCAGGTCGGACGTGGGTCCGGACAATCTCATCGGCAGCCTTGCCGTGGGTTCAGGAGGGCAAGACGTCTTTTCTCCGGGTTCATCCGGGGTTGCATCGAACGAATTCACCACCGTCCGGAGTCTTGTTTCCCAGGCCTTGCAAAGGGATATAGACCCTTTCATGGTCTCGGCCTCGGGTGGGTCGTACGGGCAGGTCTACGCGGCGACGCCCGTGGTGACTTCGGTTTCCCCGAACCCCGTGGCGTTCGGTCGTGACATCACGGTAGCCGGGGCCAACTTCGAACCGACGGAATCAGGGTTCCAGGTTCTTTTCGGCGTTCAGGTTTGCACCGTCGTGACCTCGAGTGCCACGTCTCTCCTGATCCGCTTACCCGCCAGTGTAGCGCCCGGCATGACCGCCGTGACACAGGCGATCACGGTGAAGCAGGGGCTCAAAGTCTCTCCCGGGGTCAATTTGACGCTCTTGCCCCTCCTGTCGGGGGCCATGCCGGCCTGGTGATGGGCTTGCTGGATTGGAAGGTGAAGTGATGTCGCGTCCCCCCCGAGCCTGGAATCTGGCGATCGCCCTGCTGGCCACGAGCTGTGCGGTTGCGACGAGGTCCGTTGCGCCCGTCGTGAGCCCCGCCCGTGACGCACAGACCACCTCGGTGCCCGTTCCCGCGGTGGGGCCGGGACTACCGGTCAATGCCTTGAACGTCCCTGCCAGCCTTCGTGATCTGGCCGGTCGGGTCCTCTGGCCGCAGTCCAGGTCGGTGCAGGCCGCTGCCTCCACCGTCATCAACCAGGCCACGATCTCTCTCATCGATCTCAACTCCGGAACGACCGTCGCGTCTGGATTGACGGATGCGGCTGGTAATTTCACGTTGAATCTCGGTTCGTTCGGTCCCACGGTGGGAAGCTGTTACATTCTCGAGGCCGTGAAGGGGCTCCGGGCTCAGGCTCCGGGTGCGCCTGCCGTGCGACTCCGTACCATCCTGCAGGCCAGCGGATCGGGGGCCCAGTTCAATGGCTGGACCTCCATCACGGGCAACTCCACGAGCGTGGCGCCCCAGATTTCGGTCCTGACCACCGCGGTCGCCATTCTGGTGGGTCTGGGCAAGACCACGCCTGCCAGCGTGATCAACACGGTGTCGACGTCCGCCGGTTACACGGGCCCCAATCCACTGGGGGCAGTATC
>JBEIFE010000105.1:0-6071 GCA_040382575.1 Candidatus Sericytochromatia bacterium | reverse complement strand
CACGTCTTGGGCCTTGGTGCTGGGTGGGGGGGCCGCTCCCCCGGCGGGGGTCCTCTTACGCGCGCAGCGGGGCTTGTCCGAGGACCGCGTGTTTTCCGGGTGGAAGCTCTCCATCCCCGTCAAGGTCCTGGTCCTTCGAGCTCTGACGGAGCCGGCCAGCTGGAAGACCCTGTTCGCCCACCTCGGAGCCGGGGTGGATGACGGGACCCTGCGTCCCGACCTGCGGGTCGTGCTGAGTCAGGTTGTATCCAGGGCCGAGGGCAATCCGTTGTTCTTGCATGAGCTTTTCAGAGCCCTGGTAGAGGCAGGTACGCTCGTCCGGGATACCGACGGGGCCTGGCGGGTGGAAGGTCAGGGACAGGGGACTCTCCCGACGACCATCAACGGCGTCGTTCTGGCCCGTATCGATCGGCTATCTCCGGACCATCGCGCGGTGTTGCATCTGGCGAGCGTCGTGGGGCGCTCGTTCCAGGCGTCGCTGCTCTCGAGGGTCGATCCTCTGGCGAAAATGGATGAAATCCTGCGCGACCTGGCAGGCCTGGATTTCCTGGGGCAGAAAGCCACGGGGGACTGGCAGTTCCTTCAGGCCCTCAATCACGAGGTCGTCTACAATTCGATGCTTCTGGCCGTCCGGAAGGATCTGCACCGGCAGGTCGGGCTGGCCCTCGAAGCGGGTCTCGGCGAGCGCGCCCTCGAGGTGCCCCAGGTGCTCGCACGTCACTTCGTGGCAGGTGAAGTCCCGGAAAAGGCGCTCCGGTACCTCTATCGTTCCGGTGAGCTCGCCCTACGCAATTTCTCGAACATCGAGGCCCTGACCTGCTTCCAGGAATGTCTGCGACTCATGGATGGGGGCGCGGAACTCGCTCACCCCCGTCGCTATACCGTCCTCGTCGCCCTGGCAGAGTTGCTCAGCACCACGGGGCAGTATGCCCCTGCGCTCGAGAGTCTCGAAGCGGCCCTGGCTCTCGCCCTCGATGGCTCCGAGCGTGCCGATGTCCTCCGGCGAATCGGCGGTACCCTTTACCTCCAGGGCAACTATCAGGATGCGATGGACCGCTACGAGGTAGGTCTCGTGGCGCTTGCCGACACGCCTGCTCCGCTCGTCCGTGCCCGTATCTTGCTCGATCAGCAACTGGCCCTTTTCCGCCAAGGTCAGTTCCAGACCGTCCTGGATCTCTGTGAACAAAGTCTCGCGACGCTAGAGGGCACTTCTTTCCTGAAAGAAATCGCCACCACTCTCAGCATCATCGGTCTGGTTTACTACCGGCAGAACCGTCTCACCGAGGCCGAGAAATACCACAAGCGTGCCCTCACCATCCGGGAGCAGCAACTGGATGTGTTCGGGGTCGCGGCGAGTCTCAACAATCTGGGCGTGCTTTACCTGGAACTCGGGGACTGGAAGCGCTCCGCCGAGCATTACGCGCGGAGTCTCAAGATTTACCAGCAGATCGGGGATCTCGGGCGTCAGGTCATCCAGCTCAACAATCTGGGGGACCTCTACCGGAACCGGGGCAAGCCGGAAGAATCGCGTGACATGCATCGCAAGGCTCTCGATATCGCCGAGGAGATTGGCGATCTTCAGGGCGCCGGTGTGGCCACGCACGGTCTGGGACTCGCGAACCTGGTCTCCGGGTCCGTGTCGCTCGCCATCACGCAACTTGAGGAAGGACTTGCCCGGTTCGTCGAGATCAACATGCAGGAAGTGCTGGCCGAGGTCACGAGCGACCTGGCCCAGGCGTACGTGCTCGATGGACAGCTCGATGAGGCCAAACTGCGCATCGCACGGGCACGGGAACTGTCTATCGAGCAGGGCATGGCCTTGCAGGATGCCCGTATCCTCAGCCTCGAGGCCCAGCTTTGTCTGGGACGAGGGAACCATCAGGCAGCCATGGAGCGGATCGAGGCCGCCTTCCTGGCCATGGGCGAAGACCCGCCACCCATCGACCAGGGCCGTGTATGTGCCGTGGATGCCCGGATCCGCCTGGCTGCCGGTCATCGCGACCAGGCCCGGGAGCGTCTCGAGCAGGCCAAGAGCATTTTCGAGCAACTCGGAGCCCTGTGCGATCTCCAGAACCTGGCACCGATCGAGGCCTTGCTTTGAAGTCACTCGATTGATTCGACCATCTATTTCGCACGGCCTCCACATCATATTCATCTTCTCGAAATCCTTCTCGGCGAACCTCGGAGAAGCGTCCCGCAAGCAGGCGGGGCCTTATCCAGGGCCGTGTCGCGGGTACACCCACCCGGACCCCGCTCGAGAAAGGGGCCTACGATGGCCAAGATCCTGGTCGCGGACGACGACCCTAACCTGAGGTTGATGCTCCAGAAGCAACTCGAGTACGAGGGCTACCAGGTCCTGACGGTGGGAAGCGGTCGGGCGGCGATCGATCTGACCCGTCGGGAACACCCGGATCTGCTGATCGTCGATCAGATGATGCCTGACCTCGATGGTCTGGAGGTCTGTCGCACGTTGCGACCCGAACTTGTCACCCCGATCTTGATGCTCACGGCCAAAGGTTCGGATACGGACAAGGTGGTGGGACTGGCGGTGGGTGCTGACGAGTACATGACCAAGCCTTTCAGCATCGTGGAACTGGCTGCCCGTGTGAAGGCCAATCTCCGCCGCGTCGATCGTGTCAAGCGCCACATGGTGGAAGCCCCCGATCGCATCGAGGTCGGCAGCCTCTGCATCGACACGGAACAGCACGTGGTCTCGATCGAGGGAGAACTCATCGAGTTACCGTTCAAGGAATATGCCCTGCTTCACCTGCTGGTCCAGAACCTGGGCAAAGCGATCAACCGCGATACCATCCTTTTCCGGATCTGGGGTGATGACTTCTTCGGAGACGATCGAGTCGTGGATGTTCACATCTGCCGCTTGCGAGACAAGCTCTCGCGCCAAGATACTTGTCCCATCGAGATCCGGACGGTCCGGGGCGTCGGCTATCGCTGCGTGAGCAGGATGTCACCTTCGCAAGTGGATGCACCCGCCTCCTGAAAGGTGGCGGGTGCCTGGTCATCACGGAGAGGTCGCCTATCGATGCTTCAGTGCGGCAGGTGACGCTCGATCTTGCAACCGTGCGAGATGCCTTCGAGAGCCTCTTCCGCTTCTTCTGGATCGACGCACGCCAGATCACCGAGAGAAACCAGTCCCACCAGTTTTCCGGCTGCGACCACGGGGAGGCGGTGTACCTGTCTATCCGCCATCAGGCTTGCCGCCTTGTCCAGATCGACATCTGGCGAGATGGTGACGAGGTTCCGGGACATGTACGCATCGACGCGAGTCTCGGATAGTTTCGCATCCCGGGCCACTGCACGCACCGTGATGTCCCTGTCCGTTATCACGCCAAGGAGATGATCCTGGGCGTCGATGACGGGAATGATCCCGGTATCGGAAGCTTGCATGGCCCTGGCGACATCGGCCAGCGTGGCGGTGGCCATGACCGTGGCCAGGTCCTGGCGAGCCGTCATCACCTTGTCGATTTTCACCCTGAACCCCCTTTCGCGCGAAGCGAGACGGGGCTCAGGGTAACGTCTTGAGGACCGGGCGCAAGGCTTTCCCGTCAGGTCGAGGATCCGGCCACATTCCAGGCCAGACCCAGCCGTCGGGCCGCGTCCTCGATGGCCGTCACTTCCGAAGGGCCGAAGGCAGCAGGCGTGTCACTGTCGACGTCGATCTCGGCAACGATCTGCCCATCGGCGAGACGGACGGGCACGACGAGTTCCGAGCGGGTGCGACTTGAACACGCGATGAAGCGCTCATCGGCTGTCACATCGGGAATGTTGAGTGTGACCCCCTCACGGACCGCGGCCCCGCAGATCCCGGTGGAGACCGCAATACGGACGTGTGGAGTCGGAAGTCCGCGCTGACAGGCCAGCACGAGGTCATCCCGGGTGTCGAGCCGATAGACCCCTACCCAGTCGAAGCCTGGATGTTCCGCTCGTAATTCCTCACAGGTCGCCAGGCAAAGCGAAGCGACGCGTTCTGACGGGGTAGCCAGCAAGGGGGCGATTTCCTGGGCGAGTTCCTGGAGGACGCCCTGATCCTCCGGAGTCACTGCATCCCCGACCAGAGCGTACACCCGTCCCAGGGTGACTCCTTCGAAGCGGACCGGGGCCGACAACTGGATCTGTTCTCCGGCGTCCTCGACGAAGGGATCCGCCCCTCCGACTTTTGCCAGAGGAACGTGCTTCCCATCCACGAGGCGCGTGACGCCCAGAGACCAAGCCGGATGGGCTACACGGGAAGGATCGAGAACGTGCTGCTCGAGCAGCGCGGGAAGGGACTCGGAAGACGTGGCTGCCATGAATTGACCTCACGCTAAGCAGGACCTCGGATATTGCGGTCATCGTGCTCTGCGTGAAAAATTCCGGCAATGACGTCGATCACCCTCCAGGGATTCAGCGTCCCAGAAACCAGGCTTTCAGACGATCCAGATATCGGACCAGACCTGACAGATCCAGTCCTGCGCCCGGCATCGAGAATGTCCGGCTGGCCTTATCTGCTGTCCTACCGGGATCAAGAGGAAGTTCCGGTCGTGCAACGGGGGGGCGGGGTGCCACCGGTCGTGTGACGGCAGGTGTCGGTTTGCGGGGAACTGCCCTGGTCAGGGTCGTGGCGTCACCGAAGGTTTCGAGCAGCGATTCCGCGCGATGCGCCTTTGCCAGGGCGGTCTGGACCTCCTGGCCAGCCAGGCCGGGCTTCCGTTTTGCATGGAGCATGCTGAACGCGGCTTGCCGATGTCCTTCTGCATGCAGGTCGCCGGCTCGATTCAGACGGGTGGCGAACGACTCGAGCACGCGAGCTTCACCGGGGTTACCGGTGCGTATCAGTTTCTCGGCCAGATCATCCACCCGCGAAGCTGCCCGGTCGAAGGCCTTCTCGGCCGCGGTCCGGGTACCGAATCGGGCCAGCAAGCCCTCCGCACGCGACCCACGGGCAAGGGCGGCCTGAAATTCGGGATTCGCGAGACCCAGCTTGCGGCGGGCATGAAGCATCTCGAAGGCTGCCTGGGTGTGACCCGATGCGTGCAGTTCCCCGGCATGCGTGAGCCGTCGAGCAGTTTCGGTCAGGATACGCGCGTCGTCAGCAAGTCCCGTCCTGGTCAGGGCAGACGAGAGGGCATCGAGGCGGCCGGCTGCCGACCGGAACGTCTGTGGTCCGGCCGCACGGCTGGCGATCGCCTCCAGTTCTTTCCCGATGGTCCGGATGGCACGGCTCTCGAGTGGGGCAGCTTGTCTGGCCATCGCGGGCATGAGTTTTCGGGCGGTGGTCGTCGAGATACCCATTTTCGCTCTCCTCGAGGTCGGGTGCCGTTCTGGAGGTGTTATCGCGCAAGGGGCGGTATGAATTCGGAAGATGCGGTTAAGTCCTTGACAACTTTCGTTCAAGAAGGAGGGTACGTGTCATGGATGAGTTCAGGGGGTAGACGACCAGCATGCTCAGCAGTGTATGGTGGCTCGACCCGGTGTCCGGCGAGGTGATCTCGCTTTCTCCGTTCGACGTGCTGGATGCCCGGTATGCGTCCGGAGTTCGATGGCTACATTTCACGGGGACCGATCGCGATGATATCGGCTGGATGCGCGATGCCTTCGGATTTCACCCGTTGCCGCTTGAAGACTGTCTGAAAGCAGGACAGCGCCCCAAGCTCGAGGTTTATGACGGCTATCTCTTTCTGGATATCTATGCGGCCTCGTGGAAAGACGGTCTCGCGAATCTCGAATTTCATGAGTTTGATTGCTTCCTCGCGCCGGGCTATCTGATCACGTCCCACGCCGATCCGCATCCCGTCACGGGTGATGTCCTCGAGCGCTGGAAGCATGCCCCCGACCGTGTCGAGGGTGGATCCGGCCTCTTGATGCATCTCTTGCTCGACACGCTGGTTGATGGATATTTTCCCGTGGTGGATCGTCTCGAGGAGCATCTCGAGTCACTCGAAGAGGCGCTGTTCGCTCGGTTCGACGATGTGGTGGTGACGGACATCTTCCGTCTGAAGAAAGCCCTCGTCCAGTTCAGGCGAATCGTGGCGCCCTCGCGGGACGTCTGTCTGCTGATGTTCCGTCATGAGAAT
>JBEIFE010000104.1:0-6102 GCA_040382575.1 Candidatus Sericytochromatia bacterium | reverse complement strand
CTTCACGGTGATCCAGGATCTCACGACGCTGGCCATCACAGACATCACGCCACTGGTGGGCCGCGTGGGAAGCTCCGTGACGCTCTCGGGCAACTTCAACACCCCCGTCGCTCCCTCCGTCGTCTTCCCCGGAACCGCGGGCTCGCCGCCCATCCTGGCCAGGGTGACGGCCTGGACACCCACCAGCATGACGGCGATCGTCCCCCTGGGCGCCGTGACGGGCACCATCGGCGTCCGCTACGCGATTTCGTCGGCCTCTTCGCTGGCCACCTTCCAGGTGAGCGTGGGGAACCTCAATCCCATGGTCAACCTGAGCAGCGCGGGCTCCGTGACGGAGGGGGCGCAGTACACCCTGCCCGACGCCGTGTTCGGTCACGCCATCTCCACCTACACGAAATCCTCGGGACAGTCTTTCGTGTACCTGTCGGGGGGCTCCAACGGGTCGAACTATACCGGAGCGCTGAATGCCGTCCGGATGTATCCCGTCAATGCCGACGCCTCGCTCGGCTCGGCGCGCACGATGAATGCCCTGGGCAATCGCCGCTTCGAGCATGTTTCGTGGGTGGCCGGAAACTATCTGTACGTCGCAGGCGGCGTGAACCAGGCTGGAACGGCCCTGACCTCCATCGAGCGCGCCATCATCGCCTCGGATGGCACCCTGGGGACCTGGAGCTCGACGGGTCTGCCAACTCTGTCGGTGGCACGCTGGCGTGGCGCCGCCGTGGCCATCCCGTCCGCCGACGGCCTGACGGTGAACGTCTACATCGTGGGCGGCACGACGAATGCGGCGACGGTCGCCGATGCGAGCGCGACCCTGACGAACACCTGGAATCGCATCGCCATCACGCTCGCAACCAATACCCTCACCCTGACGTCCGGTGCTCTCTCTTACGCGACGACCAATTCGGCCGGCGCGGCCCTGCCTGCTGCCATCACCACCTATTCGGGCAATGTCGGGGGAGCCCTGGTGCGCTCGGGCAGTTCGCTGCTGCTGGTCGGCGGCTACATGAACGGTGCTGCGGCTTACACGAACGGCGTCTACACCGTCAAGTTTCCGCTCGATGCCGCCACGCTGAATCCAGCCGCGGGGACCGTCAGCAACATCACCTTTGCGACCAACCTGGGATCTCCCACGGCGGTCGTGCTCAACGGTCGCCTGATCGTGCTGGGCGGTGCTTTCTATAACACGACGACCCTGGCGTGGACCTACTACGATACGGTCTATCGCACGACCCTGGCCTCGGACCTGCCCAGTGCCGCATGGGCCGCGGACGACAAGCTGGTCTACGCGAACGCCTATGCCGCCACGGCCATGACCACGGGAACCGTCGACGGCGCGAGCGTCTCCCGTATCTATCTGTTCGGTGGCTACAACAGCAGCACCAACATCGGGAGCGTCCAGACCTCGCTCGCGGACAACACGACGGGAGATGCCGCCCCGTGGTCGGTCTTCGGCAACCTGACGTCACCCCGGTACGGCTACTGCTCCCACGTGATCGATGGGAAGTGCCATCTGATCGGCGGCTATGGACTCCCGGCTCCCGGACAGGCAGCCAACTTCCTGAGCGGTACCGAGTTCACGAATATCAACGCGGATGGAACACTCGACCCGGCCGTGGTCGGAAAACCCCTCACGCGCACGCGCTGTTACGCGACCAGTCAGGTCATCACGTCGAGCACGGGGACACGCTTCCTGTACGTGTTCGGGGGTGAGGGCGGAACGAGCCCGTATCTCGACTCGGTCGAACGCAGTCAGGTCAGCGCGGCCGGCAACCTGGGCAACTTCGCGATCGTATTGCCCACGCTGATGCAGCCGCGTCGCGGTGCGGCCTCGGCCATCCTGGGATCTTACGTGTACGTGTTCGGAGGCGAGAACACGGGTACCAGCAAGCTCACCTCGATCGAGCGCGCCAAGATCGCCTCGGATGGCTCGATCGGGAACTTCGAGCAGGTATCGGCCGTCTCGCTTCCTGAATCTCGTTCGTTCATGACGGCAGCCGTGGTCGACAACACGGTCTACCTGGTCGGCGGCCGCGTGGGGACGAGCAACAATGGATAGGCGGATGTGATCAGTGCCCGCATGACCCCGGATGGTCTCGGTAGTTTCAGCCGACTCCCCAGTCTGGCACAGACCGTGTACGCTGCACCGATGGCCCAGATCGGCAGCTATCTGTATGTCTTCGGTGGCTACACGGGCACGACCAACCTCAGCACGACCTACCGGGCCTTCATCCGATATGACTACAAGCTGGAACCTTGGGAACTGTACAACCCGGGTGGCCAGAACATCCTGCAAACGTCGACCTCCCACCTCGATCGCCCCTTCATCGTCGGGAACTGGCTGATCCTGGCTGGCGGGTATTCAGGCTCGTCTTACAATAACCTGATCCAGCAAGCCTACATCCAGTAGACTCGACCGGGCAAGAAATGAAAGACCCCCCGGAAATCCACCGGGAGGTCTTTCACGATGAAGTGGGGACGGTGGGAGTCGAACCCACACGCCTTGCGGCGCGAGATCCTAAGTCTCGTGCGTCTGCCAGTTTCGCCACGTCCCCGGCACGCTCCATGCTACCATCCGGCAGCAGCTTAGCGCTCGACCTCCTCGAACAGGGCCTCCACGAAGGGCGCCGTCTCGAAATCCTTGAGGTCGTCCACCTTCTCGCCCAGGCCCACCAGCTTCACGGGCAAGCCGAAGAGGCGCTGGATACCGAAGATGACCCCGCCGCGCGCCGTACCATCGAGCTTGGTGAGTACGACGCCCGTGAGGGGTGTCGCCTCGCGGAAGACCTCGGCCTGTCGCAGACCGTTCTGGCCCGTGGTGGCATCGAGGACCAGCAGTACTTCCCGCGGCACACCAGGGGCTTCCCGGTCCAGGATCTTGCCGATCTTCTGGAGCTCGGCCATCAGGTGGCTCTTGTTGTGCAGGCGTCCGGCCGTGTCGACGAGCAGAACCTCGACTCCACGCGCTCGGGCTGCCTGCAGCGCGTCGTACACGACGGCCGCCGCATCTCCGCCTTCCTGGTGGCGCACGACATCGACCCCCGCCCGCTCAGCCCAGACCAGGAGCTGGTCGATCGCCGCCGCGCGGAAGGTGTCGGCCGCCGCGATGAGGACCTTGCGTCCCTCGAGCTGGTAGCGTCGGGCGAGCTTGCCCAGGGTCGTGGTTTTACCCACTCCGTTGACGCCCACCAGCATGATCACCTGGAGCGTACCGGGGACGACGGACAGGGGGCGGGACTCGGCCAGCTGAGCGGCCAGGTAGTTCGCGAGCACCTTCGGCAGCGTCCCGGGATCAATTTCGCCCTTGCGATGCGCCGCCCTCAGATGAGCGATCGCCCCATCCGTGACCTCGACGCCCAGATCAGCCTCGAGCAAGATCTCCTCGAGTTCCTCGAGCATATCCTCATCGATGCGAGACCAGCGGTTCCCGAGCTTCCGGACCCGGTCGACGAGTCCACCGCGCGTGCGTTCGAGTGCCCCGACCAGCGTCTCGCGGTCCAGCGTGAAGACCGGGCGATTCAGGACCTCCCATGTCTTGGCCCAGAAACCCTTTTGCTCGGAAGATTCTGCAGCGGACTCACCTGATTCCGCAACCTCTTCGACCGGCGCAAGGGAAGCGGAGCCGTCGGAGGGTCCGACAGAATTCCGTTGCGCGTCGTCAGGCTCATGCCCCTGGATGGCCTCGACGTCTGGCGCCACATCGGGCTGCCCCGCGACAGGCGGGACCTTCGCATCGGCCGCGGGAACGCCAGGCTGTTCCTGTTTACGCCAGGGCCACATGGTCGCCTTACCGCCCGCGGATCCGGGATGCATCCTTCGCCACGGCACCCAGGACACCGTTCACGAACTTGCCCGACTCTTCGCTGCCATACTTTTTGGCGAGCTCGACGGCCTCGTTGATGGCAACCTCGACGGGGACGTCCGGATCATGCTTGATCTCGGCGATGGCCAGACGGAGGATATCCCGGTCGAGGCTCGCCAGACGCTCGATGGACCAGTTGGCCGTCGCCTTTCCGAGCTCCTGGTCGATGGCCTCGCGGTCCTGGATATAGTGGTCGACCAGACGCAGGGCAAACGACGTGACGGCCTCGGAGTCGGCGGCAGCGGCGATCGCCGGCCACTCGAGGGCAGCGCCCACGAGATCGATGGCTTCTCGAACCTCTTCCAGCCCCTTGAGCGCCTCGGGCACAACCACCTCGAGCGAGGTCTCTTCGAGGATGGAGAGGGCATCCTCGGAACGGGCACGACGCCAGAAGGTCCTGGCGACAGTATCCAGGGCGACCTCGTCGAGTTGCTCGCGACGATCTCCCCGCACCGACAGACGCACGATTTCATGCAACAGCTCGGGGCCCACTCCATCGGCACCAAGGCCGGCGAAGAAGGCATGTACTCGGGCGATGGTGGCACCGGCAGCCTTGAGATGCTCCCGGGCTTCCTGGGCCAGCGAGCCAGCGGCCTGGACGACCAGCTCGGAAAGAGCGGGCCGGGCCCCGGGCGGCAGAACACGGACCTGGGCGAGGGTGAGGAGCGCCAGTTCACGGGCGACGCGACGGGTATTCAAGCTAACCTCCGAGGATCCTGCGCACGAGGAAGTTCGTGTAGACCTCACCCCGGCGGAAAAATGCATTATCGAGAATGGTCTGGTGCAGCGGGATGGTCGTCCGGACGCCTGTGATGGCGAACTCGTCTAGTGCTCGCTGCATGCGAGCGATGGCCCGGGGCCGATCCTCGGCCCAAACGAGCAACTTGGCAACCAGCGAATCGTAATGAGGCGGGATGGCATAGCCCGGATAGACATGCGAATCGACGCGCACCCCGGGGCCGCTGGGAGGTAAGTAAGCCGTCACCGTACCGGGGCTCGGACGGAACCCCAGATCGGGATCCTCGGCGTTGATGCGACACTCGATCGCATGGCCGCGAGGGACGAGGTCCTCCTGTGACCAGGGGAGATCCTCTCCCGCCGCGATACGGATCTGGGTCTGGACGAGATCGATGCCATAGACGAGCTCGGTCACCGGATGCTCGACCTGGATGCGCGGGTTAACCTCGAGGAAAAAATATTGCCCATGACGATCCAGCAAGAACTCGACCGTCCCGACTCCCTGGTAGGGGAGGGCGGTGATGGCGCGGAGCGCATCCTGTCCCATGCGCCAGCGCAGCGCCGGGTCGAGCGAGGGGCTGGGTGACTCCTCGACAAGCTTCTGGTGCCGCCGCTGGATGGAGCAGTCCCGCTCTCCGACATGAACCGCATGCCCCGTCCGATCGACCACCACCTGGAACTCGATGTGGCGGGGCTCTTCGAGGTACTTTTCGAGATAGATGGAACCATCCCCGAAGGCGGCGAGGGCTTCCTGACGGGCGAGTTCGGCCTGCTCACGAAACTGGCCCGGGTGCTGGACGACGCGCATGCCACGTCCCCCGCCACCCGCAGCGGCCTTGATGATGACGGGGTAACCGAGACCGGCCGCGATCGCCCGGGCTTCATCGAGATCATCGATGGGCCCGTCGCTACCAGGAACGGTGGGTACCCCGACGGTCCGCACGGTCTCTCGCGCCCGGACCTTGTCACCGAGTCCCTCGATCACATCCGGCGCAGGACCGATGAATGTGATGCCGTGGTCCACGCACATCTGAGCAAACCGCGCATTTTCAGCCAGGAATCCGTAACCCGGATGGATGGCTTCGGCTCCCGAGACGACGGCGGCCGAAAGGATGTTGTGGACCTGCAGGTAACTGGCCACGGACGGCGCGGGACCGATGCAATAGGCCTCGTCTGCGAGTTTGACGGGCAACGAATCGCGATCGGCCTCCGAGTAGACGACCACGCTCTGGATGCCCAGCTCCTGGCACGCACGGAGAATCCGGAGCGCGATCTCGCCTCGGTTGGCGATGAGGATCTTGCGGAACACGGGCTCAGACGACCTCGAAGAGAGGCTGCCCGAACTCGACGGGATCGCCGTTCTGGACGAGCAATGCACGAACCGTGCCGGACACCTCCGAGGTGATCTCGTTCATGAGCTTCATCGCCTCGATGATGCAGACGACCTGACCTGCCTCGACACGTGCACCCACCTCGACGAAGGCTGGAGCCTCGGGCGACGG
>JBEIFE010000103.1:0-6115 GCA_040382575.1 Candidatus Sericytochromatia bacterium | reverse complement strand
GCCCGTGAGCGCCTGCCCGGGCTGGCGAGCCTGGTCCAGAACCTGCAACCGCGGCCAGGAAACCTCTTGATGGGGCCCGAGACGCGACTCCTGTGGGGCTCGCCGACCATCCGGGAGCGGCTGGGGCCGCTCACCCTCGACATCTCGGCGCGCTCGTTCTTCCAGGTGAACTCCCGTCAGGTGGAGGCCCTGTATGACGAGGCGCTCCGCCATCTCGAACTGAATCCAGGCTCCCACCTCGTGGATGCCTTCTGCGGCACGGGGACGATCGGGCTGTACGCCGCGGCTCGAACGGGTGCCCGCGTCACGGGTATCGAGGTGGTCCCCGAGGCCGTGCGAGACGCAGCGGCCAATGCGCTGCATCTCGGGATCGAAACGGCTCGATTCATCGAGGGTCGTGTCGAAGAGACCCTGCCACGCATGCTCGAGACGGGTGACCGGGCGGATGCCCTGATCCTGGATCCCCCGCGCAAGGGATGCGAACCTGGAGCGCTTGAGGCGATCGCCCGCTGGGGACCGGACCGGGTGGTCTACGTCTCTTGCAACCCCGCCACGCTGGCCCGAGATCTGAAGATCCTGGTCGCGAGCGGCTATGACCTGACCTCGGCCCGTCCCGTGGACATGTTCCCGCAATCCTCGCACATCGAGGTCGTTGCGCGGCTCGACCGGGGAAGCCCCCGAGGCGGTTAATTCACATTTCACGAAACCTGATCGGCCGCGAAAGAATGGCTTGCAGGCTGCCTTTCTACAATGGGAGCATCGCTGGTACATTCTGACGCGGGGTACGACCCATGATCATACCAACACGCTCACTCCGGCATGTTGCACTGGCTTCAACGGTGCTCATGACGGCTTTCACGGCCTTGCCGACCCTTGCTTCCCCACCGGCCAATCCCCGGGTGGGGGATACCTACGTGGAATCCACCCACGTTCGCAACCGGACGCGGACCACCAACCGGGTCAACCCCGCCACTGGGGCCCTCGAACGGGTTCAGCACACCTTTCAGGACTACCGTGACCAGACGAAGGTCTACCAGCAGGTCGGTTCCCATCCGGAAGTGCGTCCCACCACCCGCCCCGAATGGCAACAGGTCGGCACGCAGCGGGTGGCCTTCACGAACCGGCGCTGGGTCGAACCGCCACCTCCCCTGAGGGTTTACGCTTATGGAAGGACGGACAATTCCACCCAGTGGCAGCGGTGGAACGAGGGTTATCAAACGACCCAGAATCTCATGGGCAACCGATACAGCGTCGGCCAGGATATGAGCGTCGGGGCGAAGTGGACCATCTATAGCCTCGTCATGCGGGGCGGGAATGATCGCGTGCTGGTGCCGGGTTACGTTTACCTGTACACCGAAGACGGGACCATCGTCGGTCAGTGTCACTACACGCAGGTCCAGGTTGGAGCCAGCTACAACGAAGGCCACTACTGGACCGGTGGAAACAATATCAACATCAACGGTCAAAGTTATAACCTGCTCGGGGTTGCTCTGAGTTCCCCGATCGTGCTGGACCTCGACCACGACGGCAAGATCGGAGTCACGGGTCAGGCGAGCGGGTACACCCGGTATCTGCACGGCCTGACGACGTTCATCCGGGAAGGGTCCGTCATGTTCGACCTCAAGAGCGTCGGCAAACTCGGACGATTCGAGTGGCTCAAGGATGGTCAGGACGGCTTCCTCGTCGATGATTCCCGGGGCCTCGTCACCCGGGCAGCCAACGGGGACGGAGTCATCACGGGTGATCACCTCTTCGGTGGCCAGCGGCATGGCAACGGATACCGCAAGCTCGCAGCCCGGTTCGATGCCGAGGCCCGCCTGGCCTACAAAGGACCGGATCAGGCGCTGCCACCGGGATTCGGCAAGATCTCGGGGCCGGAACTGAAAGGCCTGAAAGTCTGGCGCGACAAGAATCATGATGCGCTCGTACAACCAGGAGAACTGGCCAGTCTGGCTGATCTTCATATCACCGAGATCGGAGCGGATTACGAGTTGATCGGAAATGACGCCCAGGCGCGGATGGTGTCTTACTACATCCAGAACGGTGAGCGACACCTGACAGAGGACGTCTGGTTTGCCGAAGACCTCCCCGGAAAGGCAGGATTGTGATGAAAGGCTGGATTACAGGTCTGGTCGGACTGCTGGTCCTGGTATCAGGTCAGCAAGCCACGTGGGCTTACTGGGAGGAGTTCACCGATTATCGGACCGAGCCTGTCTTTGGCTATGTCCAGGTCCCCACCACCCACACCGTGACCGTACCGGACTATGGCTGGGTGAACCAGGGCCAGGCTGTCCAGAAAACCATCCTCAGCGCCAACAGCGTCGTGGTGAACAGCATCTCTCAGCAAACCCTCTTGAACCTCCAGACCAGCGCCAAGGGCCCCCAGGCGGGTAAACCTGCTGCCTACAGAGGTAATCTCAGCGATCGCCCCCAGGGCATTGCCCTGACGGGTCTGAAGGGACGAGAAATCGTCGGAGCCAGCAAGGCCGCCGTATCCGCCCCGAGGGCTGCCAAGCCCGGTCAATCCGGTGGGAACATCCGTGGTCGCGAACCTGAACGGCTCACGGGCCGTGACCAGCGTGACCGTGAAGACGACGACCGGGAGCGGAATCAAAATCGAGAACGAGACAGGGACTGAGCAAGATGTCGAGAACCCGGACGGTCATCTGACCGTCCGGGTTCTCGAACTTTAACGACCAGAGCCCGAGCGTGTGCGGTATCGACGCTCCTGGATCTTGCGCTTGTAAGCCTCGGTAGGAGCCTCGATCGAGAGGCCGAAGAGCTGTCCCAGAATGGCCGAATGACGGTCCAGCTGGCGCCCGCTGAGGCGCTTGAGTTCGGCAGTAGGCTGGTGCAGAACCTTGTTCACGAGCCCTCGAACCAGCATCTCGACTTGCTCTTGCTGATCTGGCGTGAAGGAGTCCTGATTCCGGAGCCAGAAACGTCCCAGTTCCGCATCGCACTGCGACTGGATGCGGCTGCGCAGGGACGAGATCGTCGGTGTGGCCCGCAGGTTTCGGATCCAGGCCTCGACGTCAGAGAGTTCGGCCTCGAGAATCGCCTCGACGGCGGCGACGGAACTTTCGCGCTCATGGCGATTGCGGTTGGCTACCTCACGCAGGCCGTCGACGTCATGCAAGACCACGCCCTCGATCGAAGCGATCGCCGGATCCAGGTTCCGGGGCACCGAGATGTCGATGAAGACCTGGCGCTGAGAGAGGCGGCCGTGCGCACGGGCGGCCTCGACATCCCCGCGGGTCAGCACCATGTGGGGGGCCCCCGTGCAGCAAAGCACGACATCGGCGCTCGAGAGATGCGAGGCGAGATCGATCCATGCCACGGCCTCACCGCCCACGGTACGAGCGAGAGCCACGGCAGAGTCATAGCTGCGATTGGCCACGCGCACGGAACCGGGGCGATGATGCTCCAGGTGACGCGCCGCGAGTTCCGACATCTTGCCGGCACCGAGCAAGAGGATCTGACGCCCCTCGAGGCCGCCCAGTGCCTCGGCAGCAAGGGCGATCGCCACGTGCGAGACGCTCACGGCCCCCCGGGCGATGTCCGTTTCGTGACGGGCCCGCTTCCCTGCCTTGAGCGCAGCCTGGAAACACCGTTCGAGAATCGGTCCTGCTGCCCCCCGCTCGCGCGCCATGTCGAGAGCGGTACGGACCTGGGCCAGGATCTGCCCCTCGCCCAGCACCAGGCTCTCGAGACCGGCAGCCACGCGGAACAGATGGTGCATGGCCTCGCGGTCGGCACGAGCGGGGCCCAGGAACGGCAGATCCTGGCCGACGTGCTGACGGATGAACTCGCGGATGCGGGACTCTCCGGCATCCACGCTCTCGGCGAGGACGTAGATCTCGGTCCGGTTGCAGGTAGAGAGAATGACCGCCTCGGTCAGGCGCGAATCGGAAAGGAGGCGCCCCAGGGCCTCAGTCGCGGCATCCCGCGAAAAACTCACACGTTCCCGCCACTCGACGGGAGTCGATTCGTGGCTGAGGCCGACCATGACGAGATGCATACGAGACCCTTGTCCAGTAACCCGGTGCCCGGACGATCCAGGCGCGTGTCCACCGGGGACGACTTCTTGATTGTAACGCATGTCCGGGCAGGCCGGCATCCGCAATATCGACGGATGGCAACCGAAGCTTGCCCCTCCCGGGGGGGCAGCCTACACTGGATCTGATCCTGACTTACACGAACCCTGGAACGGAATCCCGACGCCGATGTCCGTCGCACCCGAAGCCCCCCCTCGCGAAAACGCCAGCAGAAAGGCCTTCTGGCCTTCTTTCGTGCGCTTCTGGAGCTCGATCAAGCTCGGCATCGGGCTGATCCTGGCGATCGCCGCTGCCTCGACGCTGGGGACCATCATCCCCCAGGGCGATGCCTCCGTGATCGAGAACCTCCCGACGAGCGAGGTCACCAAAAAATGGTTGCTCGCGCTGGGCGCCAACAACGTCTATTACTCGGGCTGGTTCCTGACGCTCCTCGGGCTTTTCTTCCTGAACCTCTGGATGGCGACCCAGGTCATGGTCCTGCCCAGGCTGCGGGTAGGACTCCGTAAACCTCCCGAGGTCCCGGTGGACGTGCAGCGACAGATGCACGATTTCACGGTCCCGCTTCCTGCCCAGCCGCTCGAGGCGATCGCCCGGGTCCTCAAGGCACGAGGCTATCGACTCTATCCTTCCCGCAAGGGGGGACTCATCGGGCACAAGGGGCGCTGGAGTCGCTTCGCTCCGCTGATCACCCATATCGGACTGTTCACGATCCTCATCGGGGGCATCTGGTCGGGGCTCACGGTCTTCAAGGCCCAGGTCCCGATGTTCCCGGGCGAACAGATCCGGATGACCGAGGTCGTCGAGGGCCTGGCCCAACCCCGGGGCCCTCTCGCCCGCCGCGATCGCGACTGGAGTGTGCGCCTCGACAAGTTCTGGATGGAGTATTACGACACCGACACGATCCGTCAGTTTTACTCCAACCTTTCCATCATCAAGGACGGAAAGGTCGTGGAAACCCGGAAGATCTGGGTCAACGAACCGCTCGTCCACGATGGTATCTGGTTCTACCAGGCCTTCTGGGGCGTGGGTGCCGTCGATGTCCGGGTGGCTCAGGAGTCGCGCCGGATCGAGATGCGCCCGGGGGAGCCGCTGGGCCTCAAGGGCACCCTCAGCAAGCTGGTCACCATCGGCCGTGGAAACTACATCTGCTATCTCCAGGCCGAACGCGACCCGCTCGTGGTGTTGCGCTTCTTCGGTGGCGGCCGGCGCCCGGAACCGGTGGCGGTGATCCCTTCCGGAGAGACCCGCGAAGTGGAGGGAGTGGCCGTCACGTTCCGTGGCCCGGTTCTCTACAGCGGCCTCCAGGTCAAAGCCGACCCGGGAATCCCCGTCGTCTACACCGGCTTCTGGGTGGTCATGCTCGGTACGGGCCTGGCCTTCTTCGGGCTCCGGCAAGTCTGGGTGAATCCCGATGGGGAAGGGTTCCTCCTCTCCGGGAAAGCGAATCGTGGCCGTCAGGCTCACCGTCTCGAACTGGTCAAGCTGACCCGTTCGCTAGGAGCATCCTTCGATGAACACTCTCCAGGGATTTGAGCAGACGCTCATCTCGATCCTGTTCTGGTGCGTGCTGGCCAGTTCAGCGCTGTACCTTCTCGAGATCGCAGGCAAGCAGGCCTGGGCGCGATTCGTGGCCCACGCGGGCATGGGCGTGAGCCTGGCGGCGGCGATCGGTTCGCTGATCGTCCGGTACGTCTATGCGGGCTACCCGCCGCTCTCGAACCTCTTCGAGAGCCTCATGTTCCTGATCTTCGCGATGCTCGCGATCTTCGTCGTCGTGCAGGCCATCATGAAGCCCCGCTACTTCGGCGTGGTGGCGGCCCCCCTGGTGACTCTGCTCATCGGCTTCGCCAGTATCCTCCCCCAGCGCTTGCGCGACTCACACCCCCTCATGCCGGCCCTCCAGAGCTACTGGCTCAAGATCCACGTCAGCCTGATGCTCGTCTCCTATGCGGCATTCCTGCTGGCCTCGGGTGCCGCCGTCGTCTACCTCATCCTGTATCGGCGCCGCAAGCGCGATCTGGGCACGACCGGCGGCAGCCTGGCTCTGGAGGGAGGCG
>JBEIFE010000102.1:0-6177 GCA_040382575.1 Candidatus Sericytochromatia bacterium | reverse complement strand
GGTGACGAGCTGCGGATATCCCCGCATTTCCATGAAGCCATCCGGCCCGACGAAGGCCCCACCAGGGACGTCCTCGACCGTCGCCGCGTAGAGGCTCGGCAGGGCCCCCATGGCCGCCGACTGGGCCAGCCAGCGGTTCCCCCAGCCCGAGAGTACCTCGCCCAGGCGCGAGCCCTGCATGCGCGGGGCAGCGAACTGGAGGTTCGTACTGGCGTATCCCGGGTGGCAGGCAACGGCCTTCACGGCATGGCCGGCCTCGCGGATCCGCCGATCGAGTTCGAGCGTGAAGAGCAGGTTCGCGAGCTTGGTCTGACCGTAGCGCGCCCAGGGCGAGTAGGCCCCCTGGCCTGCCAGATCGTCGATCGGGAGGCGCCCCATGCGATGGGCCATCGAACTCACGTTCACGATGCGGGATCCGGATGTGCTGCGCACGGCCTCCCACAGTTGCGCCGTCAGCACGAAGTGCCCGAGATGGTTGGTCGCCATCTGGGACTCGAATCCATCGGCGGTGCGGTGAAGGGGGACGGCCATGATACCCGCGTTGTTGATCAGCCGATCGAGGCGTCCGTGGCGGCCCTGGAAGGTTCGGGCCGCTTCGCGCACCGACTCGAGGCTCATCAGATCAAGCGCGAGGAACTCGAGGCGCTCGGTCGGGGCGTCCTGTCCGATCAGGGCGATCGCCTCCCGGGCTTTCGCTTCGGAGCGACAGGCCATCACGACGAGCGCCCCGCGGCGCGCGAATTCGCGTGTCGCTTCCAGGCCGATGCCGCTGTTGGCACCGGTGACGAGCACGGTCCAGCCCGTGCAATCGGGCATGTGCTGGGTGGTCCAGGGCATGGTTCTGACTCCGTACAGGTTGGAGAAAGGGGAGCTTCCTGCTTGAGGAAGCTCCCCGTCATCCGAGAGAGGCGGTCAGGCGTGAACGAGGGGCTCGCTGGGCTCCGAACCCTCTGAAAAGAGACTCTCGAACTGGTCGGCGTCGAGCGTTTCCTTGGAGATCAATTCGCGAGCGATGAGGACCATCTTGCCGTGGTTCTCCTGCAGAAGACGCTTGGCCTTCTGGAAGGACGTCTCCACGATGCGCTTGACTTCCTGGTCGATCTGGTTGGCGACGTGCTCCGCGTAGTCGCGATCGCCCCCGAAGTCCCGGCCCAGGAAGACATGCTCGTTGCGCTTGCCAAGAGCCAGGGGGCCCAGGGCATCGCTCATCCCCCATTCCGTGACCATCTTGCGAGCCAGACCGGTGGCGCGCTCGATGTCGTTGCCCGCACCCGTCGTCACGTCACCGAAGACGATCTCCTCGGCAGCACGACCGCCCAGCAACCCCGTGATCATGGCCTCGATCTTGGACTGGCTCAGCAGGACGCGGTCTTCGGGCAGGTGCCAGGTGAGGCCCAGCGCTCGGCCACGCGAGACGATGGTGATCTTGTGGACCTTGTCGGACTCGGGGACGAGACGGGCCACGAGGGCGTGACCGACCTCGTGGAACGCGATGATTTCCTTCTCCTGGTCGGAGATGATCCGGCTCTTGCGCTCGGGGCCGGCGTAGACCTTGTCGATGGCCTCGTCGAAATCCACCTGCGTGATCTGGGTCCGGTTGTGCCGGGCGGCGATGAGTGCCGCCTCGTTGCACATGTTCATGATGTCGGCGCCCGTGAAGCCCGGGATGCGCTTGGCCAGCGTCGGAAGGTCGATTTCCTCGGCCAGGGGCTTGTTGCGGACATGGACCTTGAGGATCTGCTCACGACCGGCGACGTCCGGGGCATCGACGATGACCTGCCGGTCGAAGCGACCGGGGCGCGTGAGCGCGGCATCGAGGATGTCCGGGCGGTTCGTCGCGGCGATGACGATGACGCTCTGACTGGGCTCGAAGCCATCCATCTCGACCAGCAGCTGGTTGAGGGTCTGCTCGCGCTCGTCGTGGCCACCGCCGAGGCCGGCGCCACGCTGGCGACCGACGGCGTCGATCTCGTCGACGAACACGATGCACGGTGAGTGCTTTTTCGCCTGCTCGAAGAGGTCGCGCACGCGGCTCGCGCCCACACCGACGAACATCTCGACGAAGTCCGACCCCGAGATCGAGAAGAATGGCACACCCGCTTCGCCGGCGATCGCCTTGGCCAGCAGGGTCTTACCCGTACCGGGCGACCCCACGAGGAGCACCCCCTTGGGGATGCGGGCACCGAGGGCCTGGAATTTCTCGGGGTTCTTGAGAAACTCCACGATTTCCTGCAACTCGGCCTTGGCCTCGTCGACGCCCGCCACATCCGCGAAGGTCACCTTGGGTTTGTTGTCGATCATCAGCTTGGCACGGCTCTTACCGAAGCTCATGGCCTGATTGGAGCCACTCTGCGCCTGACGCAGCATGAACATCCAGATCCCGACGATCACGAGAACGGGTAGCAGCATCGTGCTGAAGAAGGAGAGCAGCCAGTTGGCCTGGTCCGGCGCCTTGATCTGATAATCGACACCGTGCTTGTCCAGTTCCAGGAACAGGCGCGGATCGTTGTCGGGAGCGACCGTGCGGATGCGCTCGTTGCGCCGGGTCATGGCCGAGATCATCCCGCTCGATTTGGAGATCGAGACGTTCTGGATGCCGTCCGAGCGGACCTGCTCGAGGAACTTGAAGTAGCTGACCTCCGTCACCTGGGGGGTCGGCTTGTTCCAGAGCGACGTCATGATGGCGATCGCCACGAGGATCAGCACCACGTAGAAGCCGTTGCTTTTCCAGATCTTGTTCAACGAAGCATCCTTCAGGGTGGGGGCCTGCGAACAGGGTTCGTCAGGACAGAAACCTCCATCCTCATGCTAGGGAGGTGCCCCCCCCTTGTCAAACCAGGCCTCACCGGGCCAGCCTGCTTCTGGCCGTGGGATCGTCGCGAGATCGGGTTGGCGCTCATCGGCGCTCGGCCCGCCCATGACGGCCTGCACCAGCGACCCGGTGGCGAAGACCCACAACCGCTCCTGGACCAGCCAGGGCACGCGCCACCGCGCGAGGTGGTGTCGCAGGGTTCGCGCACGGGTTCGTCCTGCCGGAATGAACTGGTCGCTGTCGGGCTGGCAAAGCCGGAGACCGGGCTCGGTCGGCTCGAGGTCCGTGCCCGCGGCCAGGACGATCCATCCGTGCCGACGCTCGATGCGCAAGCCGACACCCACGTCGGCCAGGGGCGACACGTCCAGCCGCATGCGCTCGATCCGGGCCGAGTCGAGATCGTGCTCGAGCTGTCCGACTTCCCGGGCCATCAGTCTCAGGATCCGCCGCTGGAGCACGATGTCCAGCGAGTCGAAGGCCTCGCGTGGCCAGGCGATCAGGCGGGCCATACGACGAGGGAATAGCCCGGCGAGCGCTTCCCGGGCTCGCGCGTCCAGGAAGGCGTCCTCTTCCCGCCACCGCTCAACGTTCGCGCTCAGCGTCGATGGCCAACCCGGATTGAGCGAGGCCAGGGTCGGTATCGCCTCGTGGCGGACGCGGTTTCGCGGGATCGCCCGGTCGCAATTGGTCGGATCTTCCCAGGGCTCCAGGCCGTGTTCCCGGTTATGGGCCGCAAGTACCTCGGGTGGGGTCCGGAGGAGCGGGCGGACCAGCAGGAGGTCGTCCCCGAGGCGGCGTACGGGGGCCATGCCGCTCAGACCGTCCAGGCCTGTTCCGCGCATGAGGCGCATGAGGACCGTCTCGAGCTGGTCCCGTGCGTGGTGAGCCAGGACGATCCGCCGGATCCCGAGATCCTGCGCATGGGCGGCGAGGGCGCCCATGCGCTGTCTGCGCAGGCGGTCCTCGGGGCTCCCCGAGGGTTCAGGTGCGGGCGTGAGGACCGTGCAGGGGATGTCCCAGCGGGCCACCTGCCGCGCGACGGCACGCGCTTCCATGGCAGATTCCGGGCGCGCGCCGTGATCGACCACCGCTGCCATGACGCGGCCAGGTCGGACCAGCGAGAGGGCATGTGTGAGCGCAAGTGAATCGCTGCCACCAGAGCACGCGACGAGCAGGGTCTCATGCACTGGAAGCAGGTGACTGGATTGCAAGAGGGAGATCAGCGTGGTCACGGGGGCACGGCCTCCCGGGGCACGGTCAAGCCAGCCCCACCGGATGAACGGTCAATCAAAAGGCCCGGCGCACGCGCCGGACCTTCGAAGGAGTGGCTCAGGCTGGATTTGAACCAGCGGATGAGCGGGTATGAACCGCTTGCCTTGACCACTTGGCGACTGAGCCGTCAGGGTCTTCTGACTTTAATCCAGCCTTGGTCCGGCGTCAAGGCGTGCCCCGGACCGGAGGGAGAACCATGCGATTCGTTCCCATCTCGCGGGTGGCCCCCGGCAGTCGTCTGGGCCGGACGATTTACGGCGAAGATGGACGGGTCCTGCTGCGGCGCGGAACCGAGCTCACCCGGGAGTATCTCGATCGGCTGTCCGAGGTCGGGTTCCTCGCTCTCAGTCTCATCGAGGGTGAGACGGATGCGACCCCGCACGAGGAGGTCGTCAGCGAGAAGGCCCGGGTCGAGGCTCTGACCGGCGTTCGTGAGCTGATGGCGCGCACAAGAGAGCCGGACACCAGCCTGTCCCAGACCTGGACGCAGCGACGCATTCTCTACCATGCCTCGTCGATGGTCCTCAACGACCTCATGAGCGCCCGCCGCCTGCCGACTCAGTTCGGCGAACTCCGCTCGCTCGGCACGTATGGCATCGCGCACGCGGTCAACGTCTGCATCCTGGGGTTGAGCTTCGGTATCCATCTCGGGTTGCCCTACGGCAAGCTCATGGACCTCGCCATGGGGTTGCTGGTCCACGATCTGGGCAAGACTTTGCTCGAGCCGGCTTCGGCGCATCTCCATGATTCGACCGAGCCCCCGGAAGACCCGGAATACCGGGCACACACGCGCGCCGGTGCCGACCTGCTGGCGCAGATGGGGGACGTCGTGCCGGCCACGGCCCGTGCGATCGTCCTGCAGCACCACGAGCGATGGGATGGCACGGGGTTTCCTCAGGGGCTTCGAGGAGAGGCCATCCACGAGTTCGCGCAGATCGCGGCGCTCGTGAACACCTACGATAACCTGCTCCACCAGTCGTGGCAGGGCTCCCCCACTCCACCGCACCAGGCGCTCGAGTACTTGATGGCCTCTGGGGGCTCCCATTTCCGTCTGGAACTCGTCCAGGAGTTCCTGAAGATGGTCGTTCCCTTTCCCGTGGAGACGGCCGTCCGCCTGAGCACCCGCGAGGAAGGGGTCGTGACCGATGTCGATCGGGGATTGCCGATGCGTCCGGTGGTCCAGGTGGTCCGGGACCCGGATGGTCGTCGACGGCAGCGGCCGTACGAGCTCGATCTGCGTCGACATCCGGATGTGACGATCCTGTCGACGCTCTGAGCGGCCTCATGTCACCGGCAGCGACAGCAGGAAGCGGCTCCCCTCGCCGGGGCGGCTGGTGGCCTGGATGGTCCCGCCGTGCGCCTCGATGAGCGCCCGGGTGATCGCGAGGCCCAGCCCCGTGCCCTGGCTCATGCGGGCACCGGCCTCAGCCCGGTAGTAGGCCGTGAACACGTGTGCAAGATCCTCTTGCGAGATGCCGATGCCTGAATCCTGGACCTCGATCTCGAGCCTTTCCGTCGTGGTCCGGGCAACGACCTCGACCGTCCCCCGGGGCGGAGTGAACTTGATGGCGTTGCTGACGAGGTTGTAGAGCACCTGGGTGACGCGGTCGGGGTCCAGCATCACGGGGCCGTGGACGTCGAGCCTCGTCCGGAGTTCGATGCGTTTCTGGCGGGCGATTGGCTCGAGGTTCTCGATCGCCTCCCGGATGATCACGGAGGGGTCGACGGCCCGTCGCGTCAGGTGGAACTGTCCCGCCTCGAGACGGGTGTAATCCAGCAACTGGTTGATCAGGGCCGTCAGCTGGTCCGCGCCCAGCAAGATCTTGCCGAGATGCCGGTGCTGTTCCGGGCTGAGTGGTCCTGCGAGTTCATCTTGCAGGATGCTCGCGAAGCCCGTGATGAAGTTCAGAGGAGTCCGGAGCTCGTGGGAAACGGCACTCATGAGCTGGTGCAGGTGTCGATCCTTGGCCGCCAGGTCGCGCTCACGTCGACGCAAGGCGAGGGCCCAGACCAGCGTCAGGATGGCCGCCGCCAGGGTGACGATCACGAATGGCACGACCCCCCCCGGACTCGGGGGGGGTAAGGCCTGGCTG
>JBEIFE010000101.1:0-6180 GCA_040382575.1 Candidatus Sericytochromatia bacterium | reverse complement strand
GCGGTCACGACTGTGCCTGCAGCCCCTCCCACGAGGAGGCCGGCACCTACCCCGAGGCCTACTCCGCCTGCGATGGCAACCGGAGCCAGCACGGCCCCGAAACCCGTGGTGGTCTGGACGGCTGCTGCTGCCAAGATCGCCCCGGCCACTCCCCCGCTGGCACCCGTCACCTTGGTGGCCCGATCGACCGCGCGGCCCACCTGGCGGATTCCGTCTCCGGCCGAGTTGAGTTCGTCATCGACCGTGACGACGGTTCCTCTGCGGCCATCGAAGACCACTCCATCACCGGCCTTCAGCTTCTGCAGGTCCATTCCTCGACCTGATGCCACGTAGGTGTCGCGCTCGACCCGGAAGAACAGGTTGTCTGCTCCGTCCTTCCGGGCCGCCTCGGCTGCGGCAATTTCCTGGCCTGCCTTGATCCGGTAGGTGTTCCGGGGGAACAGGGGTTGGTTGGTCTGGACGGATAGCGTGGGCAACGGGGACTCCTTGCTCGGGATGACGGGGGCAGAGGCTCCTTGAGGGGACGTCAAGGCGTCTATCCGGCGTGAGCAAGTTGTTAAGAGTAAAATCCTGGTTATCTCTGTGATAAGAATCGGACATGATCGGGGCTAGGTCTGCCCGATGTGCAGCATCCAGGCCACAAGTGGTCCATGAAGTCGAGGCCGGTCTTCCGCCAGGGAGACCGGCCTCGACGTGCGAAATCCGGAGATCTATCGAGCCGGGGTCAGCTGCTTCAGGCGCTCGATCACGAGGTCCGTGATCTGGGCCGTGGTGTCCGCAACCGGGACACCGGCATCGGTGAGAGCGGCGACCTTGGCCTCCGCCGTGCCCTTGTTGCCCGAGACGATGGCGCCTGCGTGGCCCATGCGCTTGCCCTTGGGTGCGGTACGTCCGCCGATGAAGCCCACGACCGGCTTGGTCATGAACTCCTTGACGTAGGCGGCCGCGATCTCTTCGTCCTCGCCGCCGATCTCACCGGCCATGACGACGACTTCCGTGGCAGGGTCGGCATTGAAGGCCTTGAGCACGTCGATGAAGCGGGTGCCGATGATCGGGTCGCCACCGATGCCCACGATCGAGGTCTGTCCGATGCCCTTGTTGGTCAGGTCGGCCGCGATCTCGTAGGTCAGGGTGCCGGAGCGCGACACGATGCCCACGTTGCCGGGCTTGAAGATGTGACCGGGCATGATGCCGATCTTGCAGGCTCCGGGCGTCGTGAGACCGGGGCAGTTGGGCCCGATGAGCTGGGTCTTCGAGCCGGCCAGGATCCGGTTGACGCGGATCATGTCATGCAGGGGCACGCCCTCGGTGATGCAGACGACGAGGGGAATGCCCGCGTCGATCGCCTCGAGGATGGCATCTGCCGCGAAGGGCGGCGGGACGAAGATGACCGAGGCATTGATCGAGGGAACGGCCTCGACCGCCTGCTTGACGGTGTCATACAGGGTCACGCCCAGGTGCTGGGTGCCGCCCTTGCCGGGGGTCACGCCGGCGACGACCTGCGTGCCGAAGGCCTGCATCTGCTCGGTGTGGAACGAACCCTCGCGTCCGGTGATCCCCTGGACCAGGAGCCGCGTGTTCGCGTCGATGAAGATACTCATGGAAGTGGTTCCTTTCGCACCCGGTCAGCGGGTCGCGTACGCGAGCTCGACCACCTTCGAGGCGGCCTCCTGCATGGTGGCGGCGGGAATGAGCGAGGTGCCCTGGAGGAGGGCTCGACCCTCGGCCTCGGCCGTACCCGAGAGACGGACGACGATCGGCACCTGGATGTCGAGCTGGCCGCAGGCCTCGAGGACGCCCTTGGCGACCTCGTCGCAGCGGGTGATGCCACCGAAGATGTTGATGAGGACACCCTTCGGGTTCTCCATCATCACGACCTCGAGGGCATTCTTGACGACGGCGGCCTTGGCGCCCCCGCCGATGTCCAGGAAGTTCGCGGCCTTGCCGCCCTCGCGACCCACCGCGTCGAGCGTGGTCATGACGAGGCCGGCGCCGTTCCCGATGATGCCGATGTCGCCGTCGAGGTGGACGTAGGTCAGGCCGCGGTTGCGGGCTTCATCTTCGATGGCGCTGTCCGCCTCGGATTCCTGCCAGGCGGCGAGGGCCTTCTGGCGGAAGAGGGCGTTGTCGTCGATGTCCATCTTGCAGTCGGCCGCGATGACCTGACCGTCCTTGGTGATGACGAGCGGGTTGATCTCGGCCAGCGTGGCGTCCGAGGTCATGAAGGCCTCGTAGAGCTTCTTGATGAAGAAGGTGATTTCCTTGACGTGGGCGCGCGAGAGGCCGGCGTCGAAGATGAGGTCACGGACCTGGTAGTCGGCGAGGCCGATGGCGGGATCGATCCAGGCCTTGGCGATCGCCTTCGGATCGCGCTCGGCGACCTCTTCGATCTCCATGCCGCCTTCCTTCGAGACCATCAGGACGACGCGACGGGCGTCGCGGTCGAAGATCATACCGAGGTAGTACTCGAGGTCGATGGCGATCGCCTGCTCGACGAGGACCTTCTTGACCGTCAGGCCCTTGAGGTCCATCCCGAGGATCTGCCCGGCGACCTCGCGCGCTTCGTCCGGGGTCGACGCCAGCTTGATACCGCCGGCCTTGCCGCGGCCACCGACGTGGACCTGGGCCTTGACGACCACCCGCGAACCGAGTTCGCCGGCGATGCGGGCCACGTCGTCCGGGCTCTCGGCCATCTCGCCCTTCGGCGTGGGGACGCCGACCTGAGCAAGGACCAGCTTGGCCTGATACTCGTGAATCTTCATGGAGGGGTTGTTCTCCTGCTGCTTCTGGGGGACGCGGGGCCCCGCGGCGGTTCAAGTCACCCTCGCGTGGGGCGGTTCGGTGACGCTACATCATACGTCCGCCACCGGGGCACGTCCATGAGGAACGTTGACGTCGCAGGGGGAGACGGATGGCGAGCGCGCCCGCAAGGCGCCGGGCCGCAGCGTACTTGGAGGGTCGTGAGGCACGGCGCCGCGGACGTAAGCCGCCAGACGGCCGCCCTGCGGCGTCGACCCGTCAGACCCAGCCGTCGAGGATCCCCGGCCGCACCAACGTCGCTTCCCTCGCGGCCCCGACCGAGACCATCTCGACGGGGACGCCGACCAGCTCGGCCAGCCGGTCGAGATATGCCCGCGCCGCCGCCGGGAGCTCATCCCAGGTCCGGGCCGCCCCCGTGGCCGTTTGCCAGCCCGGGTGAGTCTCGAGAACCGGGGTGCAACGTTCGAGCACCTCGAGATCGGCCGGAAATTCGTCGAGGACCCGGTCGCCGTCCCGGTACCCGACGACGACCTGGATGGTCTCGAAGGTGTCGAGTACGTCGAGCTTGGTGATGGCGAGTGCGTCCAGGCCATTCGAACGGGCTGCGAGGCGCATGGCAACGGCATCGAACCAGCCACAACGGCGCGGACGCCCCGTGGTGGTGCCATACTCGTGGCCGAGGTCCCGGATGCGTTGACCGACGGCGTTCTCGAGCTCGCTGGGGAACGGTCCGCCGCCGACGCGTGTGGCGTAGGCCTTGGCGATCCCGAGGACCTTACCGATGACGCCGGGGCCCACACCCGAGCCGACGGCCGCACCGCCCGCGACGGGGTAGCTCGAGGTCACGAAGGGGTAGGTGCCCATCTCGAGGTCGAGCAGAGCGCCCTGGGCCCCCTCGAAAAGGACCCGCTTGCCCTCGCGGATGGCCCGGTGCAGGTAGAGAGCCGTGTCGATGACGTAGGGGGCGAGGCGTTTGCCCTGCGCGACGAGCGTCTCGAGCAGGGGGTCGATCTCGAGAGCGTCGACCTCGTAAAGGCGCGTGAGCATGCGGTTGACGCGCGGAAGTTCGGTCTCGAGACGACGGCGCAGCTTGGCCGGGTCGATGAGCTCGAGCATCCGGATGCCATTCCGGTTCACCTTGTCGCCATAGGCAGGTCCGATCCCGCGTCCGGTCGTGCCGATGGGATTGGTCCGGGCCGCTTCTTCGGCGCGATCGAGCATGCGGTGGTAGGGCAGAATGACGTGGGCTGACTCGGAGATGCGCAGATGGTCGGTGGTGAGTCCCTGCTCGTGGAGCCGGTCGATCTCGGCCAGCAGGCTCTCCGGGTCGACCACGCAGCCACCGCCGATCAGGCAGGCGGTGGTCGGATACAGGATCCCCGAGGGCACGAGATGCAGCTTCAGGAGGCGATCGCCGGCCATCACGGTGTGGCCCGCGTTGGGGCCGCCCCCGTAGCGGACGACCACATCCGCGTGGCAGGAGAGCAAGTCCGTGACCTTGCCCTTGCCCTCGTCACCCCACTGCGCGCCGACGACGGCGAGATTGCCCATGTTGCGTGTCGCTCCCTGATGTCTAGAGGGTCCCGGCATACGATGACTCCTGGGAGAGGTTCTCGAACCGCGTGAAGGTCTTCTCGAAGAAGAGTTTCACGATTCCCACGGGGCCGTTCCTGTGCTTGGCGATGATGACTTCCGCGATGTTCTTGTCGAGCGAGTCGGGATTGTAGTACTCATCGCGGTAGATGAACATGACGATGTCGGCATCCTGCTCGATGGCGCCCGATTCCCGCAGGTCCGAGAGCATCGGGCGCTTGTCGGTGCGCGATTCCACTGCGCGCGAGAGCTGCGAGAGGGCCACGATCGGCACCTGCAACTCGCGGGCAAGGGCCTTCAGGTTCCGAGAGATCATCGAGATTTCCTGGACGCGGTTCCCATCCGAGCCGCGGCCTGCGCTCATGAGCTGCAGGTAGTCGATGACGATCAGGCCGAGCTCCTTGCGTTCGAGAGCCTTCAGGCGCCGGGCCTTCCCGCGCACCTCCATGACCGTGATGGCCGGCGTGTCGTCGATGTAGATGGGGGCCTGCTCGAGTGCCCCGAGCGCCTCGGTCAGCTTGGGCCAGTCGGATTCCGAGAGGAACCCCGTCCGGATACGCGACTGATCGATACGGGCCTCCGAGCAGATGAGACGCTGGGCCAGCTGCTCCTTGGACATTTCCAGGCTGAACACCAGCACGGGCAGCTGATTGAGCTTGGCGACGTTGAGGGCGAGGTTCAGGGCGAACGAGGTCTTCCCCATCGCGGGACGGGCGGCCAGGATCAACAGGTCGGAAGCGTGCACGCCGGACATCATCTGGTCGAGGTCGTAGTACCCGGTCTCATGGCCCATGACGGGCGACTGGTTCTCGTACCGCTCCTCGATGGTCTGGAAGGTATCCTTCAGGATGTCCTTGATGTGGGAGACCGCTTTGGCCTGGCGGCGTCCCTCGGCGACATCGAAGACCGTCTGCTCGGCCTGATCGATCAGCTCGTCCACCTGGTCGGTGGGGGTGTAGCCGATCTCGACGATCTTGGTTCCGGCCGTGATGAGGGCGCGGAGCACGGCCTTCTGCTCGACGATCCGGGCGTAGTACTCGACGTTCGCAGCCGTCGGGATCCCGGCTGCCAGGTCCATCAGGTAGGCGTAGCCCCCCACCTCATCCAGCACCCCGGCCGAGCGCAGGGCAGATGAGACGGTCACGAGATCGACCGGTTCACCCTTCTCGGCGAGCGCCAGGATGTGCTGGAAGAGCGTCCCGTGGGCCGCCCGGTAGAACATGTCCGGACGCAGCAACTCCGCGACGCGGGTGACGGCATCCGGCGAGATCAGGAGGGCACCGAGGACCGATTGCTCGGCCTCCATGCTCTGGGGGGGGATGCGTTCGAGGAGCGGGTCGCTCAAGGGCCCTCCGGCCGCGGGGGGAGGCGGGAGCTGGCTACTTGACCTCGACGACGTGCACGCGGAGCTTTGCCGTCACCTCGGGATGGATGCGGGCCGGGATGTCGTGGAAACCCAGGGAACGAACACCATCCGGCATCTCGAGCTTGCGCTTGTCGACCTCGAAGCCCGTCTGTTTCTTCGTCTCGAGGGCGATCTCCTTGGCGGTGATCGCGCCATAGAGACGCCCGCCCTCACCAGCCTTCGCCCCGACGGTCACGACCTTGCCCTCGATGCGCCGGGCGAGATCCTGGGCCTCGGCTTTCAGCCTCTCGGCCTTTTTGCGGGCCTTCTCGGCCTCGTTTGCGATCTGGCGGAGGTTCGAATCCGTGGCCTCGACGGCCAGACCACGCGGAAACAGCAGATTGCGGGCGTGGCCCTCGGACACGTCGACGACCTGTCCCGCCTTGCCGATATCCTTGACGTCCTGCTTGAGGATGACGCGC